>JBKJQV010000093.1:0-3066 GCA_046593815.1 Sediminibacterium sp.
TAAATCCTTAAATGTTGTATCTAAGGATTTTGAAAGTTTTGTGATATCGTATAATTGTTTGTCTTTATTTTTTTTGATTATTTCCATTATTTATTCCTAGTGACATTTCTTTTAACACTACTTGTTTTAAAATTATTCACTTCTTCTTCAGAACTAAAATAAAAAAATTCTGTTTCTTTTGTAACAGAATCTTTCCTTTCAATTATAAATTGGTGATTATAATCTTTCCCTAAATCTTTAAAAATATATCTTGCCATTTCTTCCATTATTATGCAACCTCTTTAAAATTTTCAATAAAACTTTCTATTTCTATACTTCCAGCAAAAGTGTAATGTTTTGATTTATTAGAAATAGTGTCTTTTACAATAAGATGGAATTTTTTAGTATTCCTATCATAACCACGACAATCAAAGTGGAATTTTTTATCCTTAGAATATCTACCAAATTTCATATCTTATTTTCCATAATTAGTATATCATCCCATCCCGAAAGACTTTCACTCATGTTATAATTTGTTACTTTAGATTCAAAGAAATTGCCTTTAATACCAGTGGAATTACTATCTGACTGTAATTCAAGATATTCATAAGGATTAACATTATTATCTAAAAAAATAGGTTGAAAACCAAGCTCCACAACTCTTTTATTCGCTATGTATTTAGTATATTTCTCCGTATTCTCAGCAGTAAGACCTAAAATATCACTATCTTTCAAAATATAATTAAACCATTTTATTTCTTCTTCAGCAGCAAAAGTATACATTTCGTGAACTAATTTTTCTGTTATAAAATTAGGATTCTCATGATTAACAGTTTTAATCATATTAGAGAAAAGTTCTATATGGTCTAGCTCATCTCTGTTTATTAAACGAATTAAATCAGCCGTTCCTAACATTAGATTTCTTGATGAAAGATTATAAAAGAATATAAATCCATTATAAAAGTATAGGCTTTCTAGTATGTAATTAGCCACTAGAACTCTCGCAAAATTCTCTTGGCTACTATCATCCCAAAAGTTTTGATAAATACCAGCAATGTAAGAATTACGTTCATACAAAACATCATTTGTACGCCACATTTCATAAACTTTCATTCTATCTTTATCTGGAATGATTGAGTCGATTATGTAGGAATAAGAAGCTGAGTGAATAACCTCAAAAAAATCTTGAATAGCCAAAAGTCTATTTACTTCTGGTGCAGTAATAAAATCAGAAACTTTAGGTATGTTTTTAGTCTGAATTGAATCCAAAAACGTTAGAAAAGAAAGTATAGAGCTATATATTTCCTTTTCCTTATCATTTAATTTAGTATTATAATCAAGAACGTCTTTTTCAAGAGAAATTCTTTCTGGTATCCAAAAACCAGCCATCATCTTACGATACATTGCATTAGTCCATGTATACTTAATATTGTTCATATTAAACAAATTAGTAGAGTTTCCACCTATAATTCTTCTCTTCTCTAAAGAATCATCTCCATTAGGATTAAATAGTAATTGCTCTTTCATTATTCCATCTCTTCTTCTATTAATTCATTCTCTATCAATTCATTTTCATCAATCATTTCTTCTACATCTACATAGGGGTCTATTAGTCCTATTTTTGGAACATAATTATAAACCTCTTTGAACAAATTTCTTTCTTTAAGATTAGGGGCAGTTAAAAGAGTTCCTTCATCGACTGGAGTTTTTTCTAATTTTGACAAAAGAAATTGTTCTAATCCAGCTTCATATTTAGATGAATATTTTATAGGTGATGTCACAGTCATAACATCTTGAAAATAAATAGTTGAACGGCAGTAATCATAAGTTTTTTCTCTTTCATCATAACTAACAGAAACTAGGATAGCACCAGTTTTAGTTAGTCTGACTGGACATCCTTCTACAATATGTGGTTCTTCCTCTGGATGTTCTCTTATTCTAAAGGATGCTACAAAACCTTTTTCGTAGGCTTCCATAAGAAGAATTTCATTTTCTTCTGTAATAATCCTATGTTTGGTCATTATTTTTTTGTTACCTTTTTTACAACTCTTGCAGATGTTTTGCTTTTTTTAACTGGTTTTTTCATTGGTCTAAGATAAGTAATTTCCTTTGCAAATAAGTCTGTTCTGATATGTTTACAAGGAATTTTATTTTCATTCATAAAAGCGAACATAATCCCAAAACAATCTATTTCATGTTCAGACATATATCTTGTTACTGGATTTTCCAAGATATTATGAACTAAATTAGTTAAAGCAAGTTCTGGAATATCTCCATTATTAGTGAATTTCTTTTTCCATGACTTAGGTCTATAGTCCTTATATGGGATATTATAAGCACCAGCTATAGCACCTAGTACGCCAGTACATTTAATGGTATCCATATGCAACTGACTTTCAGAGACAACAAAATCAATAGTTATAGAAGATTCTTCTAGTAATTTAAAAAGGAAAGTATAGAAAAGAAATAGTCTTCTATTAGTCCACATATTTTTTGCTAATTCTTTTATTGACTCTTCAGTATCTTTATCAATTTTAGCAACTGGGATTAATCCTAGTTTAAATTGTTCTTCAATAAAGTTAGATTTATCTTTTGGTTTAAAAACCATTGTTTCAGACAATACAATATTTTCTGGTGCTTTTGTTTCCGTATCAAAAACAATTATACCTATATTTGTAACTGAAGGGTCAATTGAAAGAATTCTCATTTTTAATTATTTCCTTTTTCATCCATTAAAGCACTACCTTCTGTTACAGAAGACCTTGCATAACTTGGAGCAGCACCAATTCTGGGTTTATCATCATAAGTTTCAACCACTCTCATATTCAAAGCATCTTTAAGATTTTGTCTGGTGTCTTCTGGTTTTTTAGATTCCAACATTGTTTTCATCATATCTTTCATTTGTTCAAACATTTTTGCAAATTCAGAAGGGTCTTCTTTTTTCTTTCCCTCTTCAATATCCTCTTCTGCAAAAACGTCTTCATTTGATAAAGAAAGATATTTTTCATCTGGAACAAATTCTTCTATAACTTCTTTTACTGGAACTATCTCATCTGGCATATAATTAAAAGAGGAGTCATTTAAAGG
>JBKJQV010000128.1:0-17048 GCA_046593815.1 Sediminibacterium sp.
GTTACAATAAAACAATGGAATTTTATATTTCAATACATTGGCTTTAATAGTTGCTTTGCGGTCTTCATCATGTGTATAATCAAAAGGAGATGCACTTAAGTTGAGCATGAAGTCTGGTTGCTGACTCATCATTTTGTCCATCGGACAAATTCGGTAAAGTGGGTTGTCTCCTAAATTCCAAATGTCTTCGCAAATTGTAACTGCTATTTTTTTTCCTTTAAAAGGAATTATGTTCCATTCAAATGCAGGTTCAAAATATCGATATTCATCAAAAACATCATAAGTAGGTAACAAAGTTTTATGAATTTCTGCTTTAACCTCTTTTTCATATAAAAACCAAGCAGCATTAAATAAACTCTTGCCTTTGTGTTCTGTATTTCTTGCAGGACCGCCAATTATTACTGCAATAGAATCTGCATGTGCTTTAATTTTTTCTACAGCAGCATTACATTGTTCAATAAAATCATTAAATTCAACAAAATCTCTTGCTGGGTATCCGCAGACACTCATTTCACTGAACAGAATCAGTTCTCCGCCTTCAGCTTTTGCGGTTTCAATAGCGTCTATTATTTTTTTAATATTGTATTCAAAATTGCCAATGTGGTAATTTTGCTGTGCAATGAATATCTTCATTTAGCAAATTTCATGAATTTAACAACATCATTACTATCCTTTCCGTTATTTCGCCTATGAAGAAGCAATTTTTATTCGTTTTTGCAACATTTTTCTTTATTGCCTGCAATCAAAGTAATAAAAGTCCGGATATTTCCACGATAAAGATTGATCTTAAAGTGGAAAGGTTTGAGAATGATTTTTTTAAATTGGATACATTAAATTTAAATCAATCTATTAATTCACTAAAACTTAAATACCCAGTATTTTCAAAAGATTTTTTTTACAACATTCTAGGTACTTCTGATACCTATATTGCTAATGATATACCTGCTTTTATCAACTCATATTATTCCATTTTTGTAAATTCTCAAATTCCTCTGGGTAATTTAGACGCTGCCATTAAGGAAATAAAAAATGGTTTTAAATATGTGCATTATTATTTTCCAGACTATAAACTCCCCAAAAAACTTATCAGTTTTATCGGACCTATTAACAGTTTTGGATCAATCATTACAACTGATGCTATTGCAATTGGGCTTCAATTATATTTAGGTAAAAATCATCCGATTTACAATAGTCCACAAGGCCAAGCATTATATCCTTCCTATATTTCTAGTCGTTTCGAGCCCGAATACATTCCAATTAATGCATTGAAAAATATTATCGATGATATGTATCCCGATCAAAGTTTAGGAAAGCCATTAATTGCTCAAATGATTGAGAAAGGAAAGCGTTTGTATTTATTAGATCATTTTCTTCCTCAATTGTCAAATACATTAAAAACAGGCTATAACCAATCGCAATTAGATGCTTGCTATTCAAAAGAAAAAGATATTTGGAGTATGTTTATTGTAAACGATTTCTTGTACAAAACTGATCCACAACTTACGCGTGACTATGTAAATGATGGACCAACAACGCAAACATTAGGGGAGGGGTCACCAGGAAATATTGGTCAATTTATTGGCTGGCAAATTGTTAAAAAGTGGATGGATAAAAATGGTAAAAATACTTTGAAAGACTTAATGGCAAAAGATCCTGTAAATTTATTTAATGAATCAAAATATAAACCATTTTAATTAAGTTTAGTAGGAGCTACTAATTCAAAAGCAGGAATATTCACCAAAAATAATTGTTTGTTATTTTGATTTTCCATTTGGTAATTACCATTCATTTTCCCCATTTCGGTTTTTAAATTGCAGCCACTAACGTATTGATAATTTTCTCCTGATTGCAAAACTGGTTGAACACCAACCACACCCTCTCCCTCTACTTCACGGTGTTCGGCATTGCTATCAAAAATGAACCAATGTCTTCGAAGTAGTTTAACAGTAAATTTATTGTGATTTTCTATTGTAATTCTATATGCAAACATAAATTCTCCCTTCAATGGATTACTATAATCTGCTTGGTAGAATGTTTCTACCGTGATTTCTATACCCTCTGAAATTTTTGATATCATAGGTTGAAGGGTTGTCTTAAGTAAAAATAGGGAATTTCACCCTTAATAAAACTATCAAGCATGAATTATCATTGTGTTTTATGATTTAATTGTCGGCTCAAGTCATACTTTTGCAGCACTTAATAATTGAAAACTATGATAAAGATTGCAGTTGCAAAAGGAGATGGAATTGGTCCAGAAATAATGGATGCTGTATTATCTATTTTCAAAGCCGCGGATGTACCTCTTGATTATGATTTTGTAGATATGGGAAAGTGGGTTTTCGACAAGGGATACAGCAATGGAATGACCCCCGAAGCGCAAAAAACCATAGAATCATTAGGCATTTTATTTAAGGGACCTATGGAAACCCCAAAGGGAAAGGGTGTAAAGAGTGTAAACGTTACAGCTCGAAAAACTTGGAATACCTATGCTAATAAAAGAACTTTTCAAACCTTACATGGGGTAGATACTGTGTTTAGTAAAGCTGGGATTCCAATAGATATAACGATTGTAAGAGAAAATATTGAAGATACATATGGCGGCATTGAACATATGCTTACCAATGATGTTGCATTGAGTCGTCGTTTTATTACTCGTCCGGGTAGCTTACAAGTAATAAAATATGCTTTTGAGATGGCTAAAAAGAAAGGTGCTAGGAGAATTACCTGTGGACATAAGGCTAATATCATGAAGCTAACTGATGGTTTATTCTTGGAAGTTTTTTATGAAGTGGCAAAAGAATATCCCGAATTAAATGCTGACGATATAATTGTAGATGATTTATGTATGAAATTGGTTAGTAAACCAGATTTATTTGATGTGGTTGTATTAACCAATTTACAAGGAGATATTGTAAGTGATTTATGTGCTGGATTGGTTGGGGGACTTGGTTTTGCTCCTTCTGCGAATATTGGAGATCATATATCTATTTTTGAAGCCGTTCATGGAACTGCACCAGATATTACGGGTAAAAATATAGCTAATCCAACTGCATTGTTATTAAGTGGTATTGGCATGTTGCGTCATTTAGGTTTGATGGAAAAGTCTACTATGATTGAGAATGCATTATTGTATACGCTTGAGAGTGGCCAGCATACAGGCGATTTTGGCAACAAAAATATTCCATCTTTAAATACAACTGATTTTGCGAATGCAATCATTAACAATTTTGGAAAGTCGCCTGAGCATAATCCTAAACCAGCTATTGCCAATCATTATGTAACACCAACAAATTTTAAGCTTGAGTTTAATCCAATGCTCGAAACAATTGATAATAATGAGGAATATATTGTAGGAGTAGATATGTTTATTGAATGTAATGAGCAACCTACTTTTGTAGCAGAAAAATGCCTGAAACATACTATGGGATTGTTTAAATTGGTAACTATTAGTAATCGCGGAACCCAAGTTTGGCCTACTGGTTCTGTATTTACCAACTTGGTAAATCAATATCGTTGCCGATTCGAAAGTATAGGAGATGTACCAGTTACTCAAACTGATATTTTAGAATTATATAGGCATCTTATGGTAGATTTTAAGATTTGCTCTACAGAGCTTCTAAACATGTGGGGTAATAAAAAAGCCTATAGTCTAGCACAAGGGCAATAATTGAGTTGATTTTTAGTGTAATTTCACGACTTATTTAAAGCATACTATAAGATGGCTGAAGTGATTTTAATGCCCCGTTTAAGTGATACCATGACTGAAGGTGTTATTGCAGCATGGCACAAGCGTGTTGGAGATCAAGTAAAAAAGGGTGATTTATTAGCTGAAATAGAAACAGACAAAGCAACCATGGAGCTAGAAAGCTACCAAGATGGAGTGCTATTGCATATTGGAACACCTGATGGAGGCAAGCTTCAAGTAAATGATTTGTTAGCTATTCTTGGTAAAACTGGAGAAGATATAAGTGAATTAATTAAGATACATAGTGGCAATGCACCTGCAGTAACAGTTTCAGATACTACTCCAACACCAGTAGTTGAAGCAGTAACTGCTGAGACTGCTGCCCCAGTTGCATCAAATTCAATTAATATTTCGAAAATGGAAGAAATAGTATTAATGCCAAGGTTAAGTGATACAATGACCGAAGGTGTAATTGCATCATGGCAAAAAAATGTTGGAGATTCTGTTAAAAAAGGAGATGTGTTGGCAGATATTGAAACCGATAAAGCCACCATGGAATTAGAGAGTTATAAAGATGGCATATTATTATACCAAGGCGCTAAAGCAGGAGAAAAAATTCTTGTGAATGATTTGCTTTGTATAATTGGTAAAGAAGGAATGGATATTGCAGGAATTGTTGCTGCAGTAAAAGCTAATGGTGGACAAACTGAAACTGCTGAAGTTGTTGCTCCAACTCAAAATGTTTCTGCTCCATCTCAAAATGTTTCTGCTCCATCTCAAAATATTGCTGCTTCAGAAGTTGAGCAAGAAGTTGTTAATGAAGGAAGAATTTTTGCTTCTCCTTTAGCTAAAAAATTAGCAGCTGATAAAGGAATTGATTTAAAATTTGTAAAAGGATCCGGTGATAATGGAAGAATCACTAAGATTGATATTGATAACTATACTCCAGCAGCAGCTCCAAATACAACAGCTGCTGTAGTTTCAGCGCCTTCTGTTTCAAGCTCAAGTTCTGCACCTATTACTACAACTCCATCAACAAGTTCACAACAAGTAAGTTTTATAGATACACCCGTTTCTCAAATGCGTAAAGTAATTGCGAAAAGGTTAAGTGAAAGTTTATTTACAGCACCTCATTTTTTCTTAACAATGAGTATCGATATGGATGCTGCAATTGCTGCACGTGCTAAAATGAATGAAGTTGCCCCTGTTAAAATTAGTTTTAATGATATGGTTTTAAAAGCTACAGCTATGTCTTTAAAACAACATCCAAAAGTTAATAGCAGTTGGATGTCCGCTCGGCCCGGTTCGGACGGGGGAGATTTTATTAGAACCAATAATCATATTAATATTGGTGTTGCTGTAGCAGTAGAAGATGGGTTGTTGGTGCCTGTTGTTCGTTTTGCAGATACTAAATCATTAAGTCAGATTGGTGCTGAAGTAAAAGTGTATGCTCAAAAAGCAAAAGATAAAAAACTACAACCAGCCGATTGGGAAGGAAGCACATTTACTATTTCTAATTTAGGCATGTTTGGCATAGATCAGTTCACTGCAATTATTAATTCACCAGATGCATGTATTCTTGCTGTAGGTGGAATATCACAAGAGCCAGTTGTTAAAAACGGACAAGTAGTTGCTGGCAATATCATGAAAGTTACGCTTAGTTGCGACCACCGCGCTGTTGATGGTGCAACTGGATCGGCCTTCTTACAAACACTAAAAAGTTTATTGGAAGAACCAGTAAGAATGTTGATTTAATTGGCCTATTTTAAAGCACAGGTCAGGAGACCTGCGCTAGTTCAAAAACTATTCACTGAGCTAGTTCAAAAACTATTCGATAGTAAACCTCCTTTTATTGGATGCTGGCGCAGGCCTCCAGGCCTGTGACTACAAGTTAACTGTGAATTTCAATCAGTCCTTTACCTTTTTCTGTATAATAATCTATTGCGCTGCTATACAACCATTCTTGTGGCGATAAAACAAAACCAGCTCTAACCGGATTTTCATGTAAATATTTTAGTCTTTCATTATACATATTTGTATATGGGTCTAACAAAATAGGATGGTTTTCTGTAACCCAAAATTGATATTTACTATTGCTTTTATTAATTGATCCGTGTTTTTCAAAAATCGGAATCAACCACTCCTTTCTACTTTCATTCTTATTATTGATGATCGCTTCAATAATTTTGAGTGCTGTAAAGCTTTTTATGTTCTTAATTACCATTGCAATGTCATTATCGATTGAACAAGAAGCAATCATATGAAAATGATTGGTCATTATTACCCAAGCATTAACCTGAAGCCCTTGATTCTTTTGACAATGCTTAATACTTTCAATTAAAATGTTCTTGTATTCATTTCTTGTAAAAACATCTGTCCAACCTACTACAGTACTAGTTATAAAATAATTTGCCAGCTTATCTGTGAATTTATATTTTGAACTCATTTACATTATGCGTTTTGTTTACAAAGATAATAAAGAGTAAAGTACAGTTAAATAAGCACAGGTTTGGAGACCTGCGCTAGTTCAGTAAGTCACAAATAAATAAGCACAGGTCTGGAGACCTACGCTAGTTCAGTAAGTCACAAATAAATAAGCACAGGTTTGGAGACCTACGCTTATTCAGTAAGTCACAAATAAATAAGCACAGGTCTGGAGACCTACGCTAGTTCAGATCTGCGCTAGTCGGTTTAAAAGTTAATATTCAAAGTCGCAACCAATTGGCGCACCAGGAGGAATTTCTTTGTGCTGAGGTAATGCAATATCTTTTGGCTTATCAATTCTTTCAACTGCATATATATAGTGCGATTTATCTGATGCTGTTTTACTCATTTGCTCTGCATATTTCTTGAGTCTTTGTAATCTTTCAAAACAAATTGATTTTACTTGATAATTGCTTTGTTCACTTTGGCTTACGCCCAACATCCAAGTTAGTACCATTTGTTGCGTTTGTTTTTGTATTGATGCTTTTAAACCCTTTTCTACAGGGGCTTTCCAAGTTGCATTAATAATGGCATCTAATACATCATCCCATCCAATTGTATTGGCTCTGGCTTTTAATTGAACCAATCTGTTGGCTCTTTCGGGGTTAAATAAAAAACTCAATTCATAATTTGCTAATGCTTCTGCTGCCGCAAGTGCATCAAAGCTCATTCCAGTTCTTTTCGGAAATAGTTCGCCCAGTCCATAATAAGAAGGAGGACGAGGTGGAATTAAACTAATAATTTGTTCAGGTATTGTAAGTACTTCTGGCGACAAACATTTTAATACTTCTGCTAATGCATTTTCTTGTGTTGCTTTTGGCAAAATAGTTGGCGTAACTTGTTTATCTCCTCTTACATTATAACTATAATTAATTCCCCCAATTAATTTAGATGCAGCTTCAACTTGGTAACGATGATAATTATAAACAGGTACCAATACATCTTCTAGTTTACTCATTGGGGTATTGATTCTGATAGCTTGCTCGTTAAATTGTTCAAGCGCTTTTTGTCGAACGGCAAGTACATTTTTTAATTCTACTACCGCATCTTTTCCATTATCCCATAAATGAGCACTTGGATGAAATCCACTCGCTGATCGTGCATCAGCATCTGCTATAAACAACAAACCTTTTTTAGTGTTTTCTTCTAGAATAGAATTGAGTGTTTGATCTTCAATTGTTCCTGCCGGAAAATCTGAATAGCCATATATAATTGCTCGTTTATCCCATTCTCCAATTTCATTAGTATATACTTTTGAAAAATCTATTTTACCTTTTTCATTGATGAATATTGCAGGATGTGGATAGTCCATTACGGAAGCTCTATCATTTAAACTCGATGCGTAATTGTGTTGTAAGCCAAGTGTATGGCCAACTTCGTGGGCGGCTAATTGGCGTAAACGTTGCAATGCAGCAAGGCGCATAGTTTCAGGAACTGGTTTTCCATTTTCATAAGGAGAAAGTAAACCTGTATAAATCAAATAATCTTGTCGAACCCTTAGTGAACCAAGTGATACTTGTCCTTTTATAATTTCACCTGTTCTTGGATCATCAATGGATGCACCATAACTCCAACCTCTAGTAGATCGATGCACCCAGTTAATCATATTATACCTAATATCCATTGGGTCGGCACTATCTGGAAGCACTTTTACAATAAATGCATTTTTATATCCTGCTGCTTCATAAGCTTGATTCCACCAACGTGCGCCATCAAGTAATGCTGATCTAATTGGTTCAGGTGTTCCATTATCTAAATAATAAACAATTGGTTGCACTGGTTCGCTAATTGCAGCAGATGGATCCTTTTTAAAAAGTCGGTGTCGTTTAATGTAAATTTTTTCAATGGGTTCAGTAAAATCACTGCTGTAATCAAAGAAACTCATTCCAATATAACTGCTTCTAATGTCATACTTTCTTGGTTTGTATTGGTTATCTGGTAATTCTACAAAGGAATGATGCATTCTTAATGTAATTGCTTCTGATGATGGAGTTACCGTACTTACATATCTACCTGCATCTGCTCCGCCAATAAATGTAATGGAAGCTTCAAACTCCGAGTTTTTCGGAAAATTTTTTGTGTTATCAATATAGATGGCAGACCTAGCTTCATTTAATGAGTATGAACCTTGTCGCATATTTTTAATTCTATCAGCTACTCCATGTGCATCTCTTAGTAAAAAAGAAGTTATATCAACTAATACTTGATCGGTTTCTTCTTCATCAATAGTAAATCCTGCAATTGTTGATTGAGCAAAAGATTCTCTTACTGCTTTTTGCTCATTTTTATCATTTGTTACAGCTCTATAATCATAGTTGGGTTGAATGAGTAATAGTTTTTTTCCTACTTTATGAAAGTAAACGATTTTAGAATCACCAATTTGACCTCTATCAAGACCAATATCATTAGATCCTAGTCCCCCTGGTAAAGAATTCACGTATAAAAATTCTTGATCTAGCTTATTTACTAATAACCAAATTTTACCACTTGCATTATCCCACCAATAAGGAAAGAAACCTTCGTAGCGTTTCATGTTTTTGGTTTTTTCTGTGATTTTTGAATTGTTTTGAGCCGAAACATTAAAAACAATAAAACAGCAGAAGGCAATTAAAATAATGCGCATAGAATTTTGTTTAATAAATAAATAATCTAAATAAAGATATTTTAAAAATTGCTAAAATAAAAAACCCTGTCATTAATATAAATTAAAACAGGGTCTTTAAAAATTAAGAACTATTTATTAATTAGTAGTTTCTGAATTAGGAGTTTCTGGTGTAAATAAAGTTGGAGATTCTACTGTTGTAGGAGTTGAAGTAACAACTGGTGCAGGAGCGGATTTTTTTGATACCGTTTTTTTCTTTGCAACAGGCTTTTTCTTAGCTACTGGCTTAGCAACAACAACAGGAGCAGGCTTTTTAGCTACAACTTTCTTTTTTGGAGCCGCTTTTTTAGGTGCTGCTTTTTTAGGTGCTGCTTTTTTAGCAGGTGCTTTTACTGCAACCTTCTTTTTAGGTGCTGCTTTTTTAGCAGGAGCTTTAGCTACAACTTTCTTTTTTGGTGCTGCTTTTTTTACTGCTTTTTTAGGTGCAACTTTTTTAGCAGGAGCTTTAGCTACAACTTTCTTTTTCGGAGCTGCTTTTTTAGGTGCTGCTTTTTTTACTTGTTTTTTAGCAGCTGCTTTCTTTTTTGGAGCGGCTTTTTTTGGAGCGACTTTTTTCGCTGCTTTCTTTTTACTTGCTTTTGCCATGATGGTATTAGTTTGTGTGTTAATATTAATATTGGTAAGTTAGAATATTATTTTTAATATCTAGTGTTTATCTTTATTTTTTATTAATCATTTTTTTAAAATTATTTCTTTTTTGATTGAGTGTATCCATTTTTTATCAACCATTGTAAAACCTTTTCGCGTTGATCGCCTTGCACAATTGCATCTCCGTCTTTTGCACTACCACCTGTTCCACAAAAATTTCTTAAGTTTTTAGCCAATAAATCGAGATCACTTTCGGTTCCTTTAAATCCTTTAATCAAGGTTACTATTTTTCCGCCGCGTTGTTTTTTATCTATTTGAACCAATAATTTTTGTTGAGTTGGGGGAGCTGTTTCAATTTCGCTTTCGTTTTCGGGTTTGAATTTAAAATTTGGGTCGGTACTGTATACAAATCCTTGCTGGTCGGCTTTGTTTTTTTTACTCATATTTATAGTTTTAATAAATATTATTAAACAATTTCAGCTTTCAAACTCAAATCAATACTTTGGGCCTGATGAATTAGTCCTCCTACACTTATATAATCAACGCCAGTAGCTGCATATGATTCAATGGTATCTAGATTTATTCCACCACTAGCTTCTGTTTCAAAAGCTCCATTAATAATGTTAAGTGCTTCTTTTATTTGATTTGGGCTAAAATTATCGAGCATTATTCTGAATATTTTTCCCTTACTTGTATCACAAACTACTTTTACATCATTGATTGATCTAGTTTCAACTTCTATATTTAAAGGAGTAGTTAAGTTCTGAGAATAGGCATAGGCTTTATCAATGGCTTTTTCTAAACCACCACAATAATCTATATGATTGTCTTTAAGCATAATCATATCAAATAATCCAAATCGATGATTGATACCGCCACCTATTTTAACTGCTTCTTTTTCTAGAAGTCTGAAATTCGGAGTTGTTTTTCTTGTATCCAATAATTTGGTATGGTATCCTACAAGTTTTTGTGTGTATTGTTTGGTAAGCGTTGCAATTCCACTCATTCTTTGCATACAATTGAGTACCAGTCTTTCACCTTTTAATATTGTATGTACAGAGGCGGCAACTTCAAATGCAATTTCACCAGGAGTTACTATATCACCATCATTTTTGAATGCAATGAATGTAGATGTGGGTTCTAATTGATTGAATATTTTTTCAGCTACAGCAACACCCGCAATTACACCAGCCTCTTTAATTTTTAGAATGGCTTTGCCTAGTTGATCTTTTGGAATACAGCTTAATGTGGAATGATCACCTTCTCCTAAATCTTCCTGTATAGCTAATTCTACCAGCTTATGTAATGATTCTTCAAATTCCATTAACTGATACGTATAGTGATGATTTGAGATTTACCGTTTTTCTGTTTTAGTTGAATCGTAATGTTATAGCTTTTAGTGGCAGTAGTAAGCTTTCCAATTAAATAAGCCAAAGTGCCTTTTCCTCCTTCAGAAACCTTATCAAATCCTTTTATGCCATTTTCGTTATAAAATGATTTTAATGCAATTGTAGCCTGATTTTTGCTCATGTTTTTTACTTCGTCTTTATCCAGTAATTTTAGGTCGATAAATTCATCAAAGTATTGAGCTAACACCTCAATGTTAGTAGCTTTTAAAGAGTTAACAATTGCTTCATTCTCTGTTTGAGCATTAACAGTAAAACCACAAACCAAGAATAACAACCAAATAGATACTTTTTTCATAAAAATGTTTTCATTTGTATACTTGCGAAAAACATGCCAAATTCGTATAAATAGCAGATATTGTTAAAAGTACGGGAAAACCTTAATTTTTTAACTTTTAGTATAAAACAAAACAATGAGCAATAAAGCAATACTTATTATAATGGACGGATGGGGATTAGGAAAAGTGAAGTCTGCAGATGCAATTCAAAATGCCTCGGTTCCTTTTGTAAGTTCGTTATACAGTAAATATCCAAACACAACATTAGTTACTTGTGGCGAAGATGTTGGTTTACCCGAGGGCCAAATGGGTAATAGCGAAGTTGGCCATCTAAATTTAGGAGCCGGTAGAATTGTTTATCAAGAATTACAAAGAATTAATGTAGCTGTAAAAACGGGTGAATTTGCAAAGAATGAACATTTATTAAACGCTATTAGGTTTGCAAAAGACAATAATAAAAAATTACATTTAATTGGGTTAGTTAGTGATGGTGGTGTACATTCTCATACTAGTCACTTAAATGCCATTTGTTCAGTTTGTAAATCGGAAGGGTTATCTAATGTTTTTTTACATGCTTTTACAGATGGAAGAGATACTGATCCCAAAAGTGGATTGTCTTTTATAACGTCGGTTGAAAATCATATGAAGCAAACTACTGGCGTTATTGCTTCTGTATCGGGCAGGTATTATGCAATGGACAGAGATAAGCGTTGGGAAAGAGTAAAATTGGCATATGATTGTTTGGTAAATGCAAAAGGCAATACTGCTTTTTCTGCAACCGAAGCAATCTACAATTCTTATTCGGCAGGTAAAACTGATGAATTTATTTTACCAACAGTAATATTACAACCAAACGGAGAACCTTTTGCTAAAATCGAAAATGGAGATGTTGTTATTTGTTTCAACTTTAGAACAGATCGTTGTAGAGAAATTACCGAAGTGCTTACACAGACCGATTTTCCTGAATTTGAAATGAAACACCTCGATTTGCATTATACCACTATGACTTTATATGATCATAAATTCAAACATATATCGGTAATTTTTGAAAATGATAATTTGAATAATACATTGGGTGAAGTATTGGCGAACAGCGGCAAAAAACAAATCAGAATTGCAGAAACAGAAAAATACCCACATGTATCTTTCTTTTTTAGTGGAGGGAGAGAGGAGCCATTTGAGGGCGAAAGTAGAATAATGGTTCCATCACCTAAAGTTGCCACTTACGATTTACAACCAGAAATGAGTGCTAGAGAAATTACCGCTAAACTACTTCCAGAAATTATTAAAGAGTCAGCCGATTTTATTTGTTTAAATTTTGCCAATACAGATATGGTTGGGCATACTGGTATTTTTTCGGCTGCTATCAAAGCAGCTGAAACTGTTGATGATTGTGTAAGGCAAATTGTTACGGAAGCACTGGTTCATGGTTATACCATTTTCTTAACAGCCGATCATGGAAATGCAGATTTCATGATTAATGAAGATGGATCTCCTAATACTGCACATACATTAAACCTTGTACCATTATTTATTATTGATCAGAATTGGCATGGAAAAATCAATAGCGGTAAGTTAGGAGATATTGCGCCAACTATTCTTCACATGATGGGTCTGCCCATTCCATCAGAAATGAAAGGGAATATATTAATCAATTAAAAATAAAACAATGAAAATTATTTCAAAAATTGGATTAGTATTACTTGTTATTTTATTGGTGTTACAAGCATTTAGACCAGTAAAAAATAATAGTGGGAATAAAGAAAATGACATCTCCACTATTTATCCTGTACCCAATGAGGTACAACAAATATTTACAAAAGCTTGTAATGATTGTCATAGTAACAATACCCAATATCCTTGGTATGCTAATATTCAACCAGTAGCTTGGTGGATAGACGATCATATTAATGAGGGGAAAAGAAAATTCAATTTAAACGAATTTGCTAAATATAGAATTGCCCGTCAATATAAAAAGTTAGAAGAATGTATGGATGAGATAAAAGAAGGAGAAATGCCAATAGAGCCTTATACATATATTCACAAAAAGGCAAAGTTAACTACAGAAGAAAAAGAAATTATTTTCGACTGGGCAACTACTTTACGCGATTCAATAAAAGCAAGATATCCTGCTGATTCATTAGTTATTAAAAAGAAAAAATAGAATTTTTAATATGGAAATTAAAAAAGCTGAATACCTCATTTCAAATGCAGATTTTGATGCTTGCCCTAAGGCAGATAGGCCAGAATATGCTTTTATTGGTAGAAGTAATGTTGGAAAATCGTCGTTGATTAATATGATTTGCTTAAAAAGCAAACTTGCAAAAACATCCTCGGCTCCGGGCAAAACTCAATTGATAAATCATTTTGAAATTGAGAGTAGTATTAAAAACAGCAATGGATTTAAAAAGTGGTACTTGGTAGATTTACCAGGCTATGGTTTTGCCAAAGTTGCCCAATCTAGTAGAAGAAGATGGGAACAAATGATAGAAAATTATTTGAGAAAACGAGAGAATCTTACCAATGTTTTTGTGTTAATCGATAGCAGGCATAAGCCTCAAAAGTTAGATCTTGAGTTTATTGGTCAGCTTGATCTTTGGGAAGTTCCATTTACACTGGTGTTTACAAAAACCGATAAAGAAAAACCAAAAATAGTTGAGGCTAATATCAAAGCATTTTTTGATACGCTTAGAGAAACATGGCAGTTTTTACCTCAACATTTTGTTACAAGTGCCGAAAAAAAACAAGGAAGAGAAGAAATATTGGCATTTATAGAAATGAAGAATCAATCAATTTTGTAAAATAGTATTCATCGCTGCTGCTTTCAAAATACATTCGTCATATTCTTCTTCTGGATTGCTGTAACCTGTAATTCCGCTTCCTACCCAATAGCTGAGGTATTGATTGGAACTATTGTAAAGCAGACTTCTAATTACTACATTGAAATCGAAGTTTTGTTGTGGATTAATATAGCCAACAGCCCCAGAGTAAATACCTCTATAAGATGCTTCATATTGTTGTATTAGTTCCATTACTCTTTTTTTAGGCGCGCCAGTCATGCTTCCCATAGGAAAGCAAGCTTTAATAATTTCAGAAAAAAGAATATCATCTTTTAAAATTCCTTTTATAGTAGATATCATTTGATGTACTTGCGGAAATGTATAAATACCAAAAAGCTCTTCAACCTCAACAGTTCCTTCTTTGCATATTTTACTTAAATCGTTTCTTACTAAATCAACCACCATTACATTTTCACTTCGTTCTTTGCTACTATTGTACAATTTATTTTTTAATGCTTCATCTTCAACAGGGTTGTGGATATTTCTTTTTACAGTTCCTTTTATTGGCTGAGAAATTACTTGGCTGCCTGTGCGTTGTAAATATCTTTCCGGACTAGCACAGAGCAAATGAGCATCTTTTTGTTTGTAATAACATGCAAATGGATTGGGAGATAAGGTTGTTAAAGCTGTATAAAGTTGTAAAGGATTTAATTCTACATTTTTGGCAAAAAATTCCTGGCAAAAATTAATTTCATAGCAATCACCACGTTGTATATGTTTTAATAATTGCTGAACAGTTTTTTTATACAGTTCTTTACTAATTGAGGGTATGGGTTTTACATTAAACTTTTCTTCATTATCAATTACTTTGGTTTTGATAATATCTTTAAAAACCAAATCGGTAGAGGGCAAGAATGTTTCTATAAATAGACTATCATTATTTAAACGTACAATTGTTTCTGGTTGAAAAAAATTAATTTGATTAAAGCCAATTTGGTTGTTGAATGATTTATCAGTTGATTCACTGATAGGGTTATACTCATAATTGATATGTCCAAATAGCCAGTCAGCTTCGGTTTGATAAAAAGTATTAATTGCGTTTAAGGCATTATTACCAGAAATAGTCATCATGCTTTTTACAGCAGCAAGGCATTCAATATTTTTATTGGGGGAATTGTATTGATGATTGTCTAAAAAACAACAGATACTAAATTGGTTTACCCAGTTGAGTATCTGTTGTTTAATATTTGGGTAACCTGTAATGGGGTAACAGGATATATTTCTATTCAAAATTAGTAACCAAATTTAGAAATCATCATCTTCATCATCATCAAAGCTGCTGCCTTTATCATTGAACATGTCGAATTCTTTAAAATCATCATCTACTTTAAAGTCGTCTTCTTCTTTCTTTTTTCCTGGGTCTGCTTTTTTGCCTTTGCTTTTTGGAATATCGAATTCATCAAAATCAGGGTCCCAACTGTCTTCTTCTTCTTCTGTTTTTTCCCACTCGTCATCTACTTCAACATCATCTTCATCTTCGTCATCATCTTTCGATTTTTTTGAAGTTGATTTAGTGCTAGGTTTTTTAGTTGAAGTAGTTTCCTCATCATCTAAATCATCTTCATCATCATCAAGCTGTTTTTTGCTTTTTGGAGACGGTTTTGCATCAGCATTTTTTGCTGAGCTTTTCGGGGTTGAGGATTTTTGATCCTTATCAGACTTAGGTGCCATATTTCTAATAAGATTAGTTGCGTTAAATTTACTCGCAAAATATTATTAACCAAATTTATTTTTCTTCGTCAAAATGAATGCCAAGAATTAAAGTGTAACTATTTGTTCTCTACCTGGTCCATTTGATACAAATTTAATGGGTACGCCTGAATAATTATTAATAAAATCAATATAATTATTCATTTCTTTTGGTAATTCAGTTGCAGTTTTCATTTGTGATGTATCTGTGTTCCATCCTTTGAATGATGCTAATACAGGATCTACTTTTACCCTTGATAATTGAAATGGAACTTCTTTGGTTTCTTTTCCATTGATATTATAGGCAGTACAAACTTCTAAATTTTCGAAAGAGTCTAACACATCGGCTTTTGTCATAATAACTTGTGTAACTCCATTAATCATACAAGTATATTTCAACGCTACTAAATCTATCCATCCACAACGTCGTGGACGACCTGTTGTTGCTCCAAATTCGCTACCAATTCTTCTGAGTTCTTCTCCAGTTGCATTTTCTAATTCGGTGGGGAAGGGGCCGCTACCTACTCTGGTGCAATAAGCTTTGGTTACACCCATAACCTCATTAATCTTTTTTGGCGAAACGCCAAGCCCAGTGCATACTCCAGCAGAAATGGTATTAGATGAGGTTACAAAAGGAAAGGTTCCAAAATCAATATCTAACATTGAGCCTTGCGCACCTTCTGCCAAAACTTTTTTACCATCGGTAATAGCATTATTGATGAAGTATTCGCAATTAATAACGTTTAATGTTTTTAAGAACTCCAATGCTTCAAAAAATTCTTCTTCCCATGCAGAAATATCTTCAATAAAATGAAAGTTATCTAATAATTTCTGGTGTTTTAGGCGGAGTTTAATGTATTGACTCGTAAAATTTTTATCTAATAAATCTCCAACACGTAATGCATTTCTACCTGTTTTATCCATGTAAGCAGGGCCGATACCTTTTAAGGTAGAACCAATTTTACTTTCGCCTTTAGATAATTCAGAAGCTTTATCGAGCGCACGGTGAGTAGGAATAATGATATTGGTTCTTTCAGAAATAAATAAATTTTTCTTTACATCAATTCCGAAAGCTGCAACAGCATCACATTCTCTTTTTAATGTTACGGGATCTAGTACAACTCCGCCACCAATAATATTAATTTTATCTTGATGAAAAATGCCGGAAGGAATTTGATGAAGCACCATTTTTTTACCTTCTACATATAAGGTATGACCAGCGTTTGGGCCACCTTGAAAACGAGCTACAATATCGTAATTGGGTGCGAAATAATCTACTATTTTGCCTTTACCTTCATCACCCCATTGTAAACCTAATAAAACGTCAACCATAAATTTATGTTCTAAGGGGCAAAAATAGGGGTTATGAATAATAAATCAACTCTCCATTTCAAAACGATCAACTGTTTGTATTCC
>JBKJQV010000263.1:0-3004 GCA_046593815.1 Sediminibacterium sp.
CTTCATAAACAGATAAGCTTCTATTAGGTATTACTAAGTCTGTATCTATCCCTAAAACTTGACCGAATCCTTCGCATACAGGGCAAGCTCCATATGGATTATTAAATGAAAATAAATTGGGAGATGGTTCTTCAAAAACAATTCCATCTGCCTCAAATTTATTGCTAAAATGTAGCGTCTTTTTACCATCTACCTCAACATACATATCACCCTCGCCCTCATAAAATGCAGTACCAATAGAATCACTTAATCGGTGAAGATCATCTTCCTCAAAATCTTTTACTACTATACGATCTATTAAAGTAAAAATTGTGGGTTTTGCATCTATAATTTGAAATAATTTATTAATAGCTTTATCAGTATGTTCCAATAGCGCTTCAATTCTTTCAACTCTAGATTCACCTTCTCTAATATACATTCTTGAAAAACCTTTCTGCATTAAAATACCCAATTCTTCTTTAATAGCTCTTTTGGCATGTTGTTTAAACGGAACTATAATTACAACTTTAGATCCTATTTTTAATTGCTGAATTGAATGCATCACATCGGCTACATCATCCTTCCTAACTAACTTTCCGCTTATTGGTGAAATGGTTTTACCAATCCTTGCAAACAATAAACGTAAATAATCATACATCTCCGTCATGCTTCCTACAGTGCTTCTGGGAGTACGAGTAATTACTTTTTGTTCAATGGCTATTGCCGGACATAATCCTTTTATATAGTCAACATCTGGCTTAACCATACGAGCCATAAACTGCCTAGCATATGAACTTAAGCTTTCGGCATACCTGCGTTGCCCTTCTGCAAATAATGTATCAATAGTTAAAGAGGACTTACCGCTTCCGGAAACGCCAGTTACTACAATTAATTTATTTCGAGGAAAATTGACTGATACATTTTTTAAGTTATGGGTACGAGCTCCTGTAACAATTATATCTCCTCCATTGGAGCTATCTTTTGATTCTATAAACTCAGTTGTTTTTTTAACTGCCATGGGTAACAAATGTAACAGTTTATTGCAGCTTTGGTTGAGTATACTATCAATAACTATCAAAAAATCAATGCTTTAGAATGTGCATAACCTAGGAGACGAAAAACATGATTTCCACAAATCATTTATGAATTCAAAAGAATTCTAATTTGTTCCTGATTTAAGCAATACTATCCAATATCCTGAATTTTTAGCATCCTTACTCAAAAACCTAAATTATGAGAACATTAGACCATGCGTCTGATACAGAATTGATAAGGGCATTTCAAGATGGTGATACAGATGCCTTTGAAACCCTTATCTACCGATATAAAGACAAGATCTTTTCATCGATTCTTTTTTTTGTAAAGGATACTTATTTGGCAGAAGACCTCTTTCAGGATGTTTTCATCAAAATCATTGATACATTAAAGAATAAACGCTACACAGATGAAGGTAAGTTCTTGCCATGGGCATTGCGTATTGCGCACAATCTTTGTGTAGACTATTTTAGAAAAGTTAAACGTACTCCTGCTATTAAAACTAGTGATAATATTGACATTTTTGATGTTTTGCATATTGTAGAAGATGGACCAGATGGAAAAATAATGCAGAGTCAAAGTCACGACAGGGTTCGTAAAATGTTAGACCTACTTCCAGAAGAACAACGCGAAATAATTGTACTGCGTCATTATGCCAATATGAGTTTTAAAGAAATTGCAGAGATAACCAATTGCAGCATTAATACTGCTTTGGGGCGAATGCGCTACGGACTCATTAATCTTCGAAAGATGATGATTGAAAAACAAATTGCACTTTAACAAAGAACCCCTGTGAGCAACGGGGGTTTTTTATTGCTCTGAATATTCAAAAGATTCAAACGCTAAATGTTCTTCATCCTATTACTTCGTTTAGATAAAAAATAGCAAGCTTCAACCCATAAATACACCATCATCTTACCAAACTTAATAAAGGTTCTTAAAGAACAAAACAATCCTCCTAATTTCTCTTGTTTCGGGATCGCTTCGAGATTGCTTCGAGGAGAGTACCCTGAAACCTGCATGGAATATGGCCGAATACGTCTAAATCTCGAAGCGGTCTCGAACAAATCCTAGTTAAACCCCTAAAAACACCTATTTTTTGGATGTACTAATATGATTGTCAATTAGTTATCTGGGGTTACAGGACCCTCTGTAACCCCCAACCCCTCTTTTACCCCCATAGTTTTGCATTGTCAAAAAATTACCGGTGTACCCGTCTGCAGCGGGAGTAACAAAACAATTTTTTAAACAATTAAAAACAAACAAAATGGCAGAGTATTTTCAAGGAATCTTAGGTCAATTCAGCGGAAAAGTAGGCACCGTAATTGGCACAACCTGGCGAGGAAAAAACATTATGCGAAGCATATCCACTCGCCGAAGCAGAAAACCTACACAGTTACAGATAGATCAGCAAGAAAAGTTCAGCTTGGTTATTGGTTTTTTGAAAACAATGACTGTGTTACTTGAAACAACTTTTAAGGCTTATGCAATTGGAATGACGGGTGCTAATGCGGCAGGATCATACAACCTTAAAAATGCCATTAGTGGCGCTTTATCTCCCCTCAACATCAGCTACCCAAATGTGCTAGTAAGCAGAGGCGATTTACCGTCTGCAAAAACAGCCACAGCAACTGCAATTGCTGGTAACAAGCTACAATTCAGTTGGACCAGTAATGATGGTATTGGAATGACTAAAGACAACGACAAGGTGATTTTAGTGGCTTATTGCCCAGCACTTAAACATACGGTGTATGTATTAGGTGGTAATAATCGCGGCCAGTTAACACAAACTCTTGATGTGACAGAGTTTACTGGCGAAACAGTAGAAACCTGGGTGGCTTTTATTACAAATAATGGTTCTGTAACTTCTAACAGCATGTACGCTGGTTCGGTAAATATTGAGCAATGAGGTTCGGTAATTTTTTACACAACCTATAAAGCCCCTGTGAGCAACGGGGGTTTTTCATTTTAGCGATTTAATGTCTTCAAT
>JBKJQV010000170.1:0-2795 GCA_046593815.1 Sediminibacterium sp.
GGCACTTATTCAGTAACATTAGTAGTAACTACAAACAATGGTTGTAAGGATAGCACTTCACAAAATGTTACAGTTAATCCACAACCTGTCGCTGCATTTACCATTAACAACAATACCCAATGTTTGAGTAATAATAGTTTTTCTTTTACTAATACTTCAACTGTAAGTAGCGGAAGTATTACCAACTATAATTGGAGTTTTGGTGATGGAGGCACATCAACTTTACAAAACCCAATATATAGTTATTCCTTAGCTGGTACTTACCAAGTAAAACTTGTAGTAACTACCAATAATGGATGCAAGGATAGTGTTACAAACATTGTTACTATTAACCTTCAACCAATAGGCGTAAGCTTTACTGTTAATCCAACTGCTCAATGTTTAACGGGTAATAATTTTGCTTTTAGTAGCAATGCTTCAGTAAGTGGTGGCATAGTAACTTATGCTTGGAATTTTGCTGATGGAGTTACGTCTACCTTACAAAATCCAACTCATAGTTATACAATAGCAGGCGTTTACCAAGTGAAATTGGTAATCACAACAAACAATGGATGTAAGGATAGTACTACTCAAACCATAACTGTTAACCCACAACCTATTGCTGCATTCAATACTAGCAGTTCACAATGTTTAAGTGGCAATAATTTTATATTGACCAATACATCTACCATTAGTAGTGGAAGTATTACTGGTTATAGTTGGAGTTTTGGCGATGGTGGAACTTCTACTTTACAAAATCCAACACATAGTTATGCAGCAGTAGGAACCTATCAAATAAAACTAGTGGTAACAAGCAACAATGGTTGCAAGGATAGTGTAATGCAAACAATAATAGTACATCCGCAACCTATAGCTGGTTTTACAATCAACAATAGCCAGCAATGTTTAAGCAACAATAGTTTTTCATTCACTAACACATCAGCTATAGGTTCAGGAAGCATCACCAATTATAGTTGGAGTTTTGGCGATGGCGGAACATCTGCTTTGCAAAATCCTTTACATAGTTATGCTGCTGCAGGAACCTATCAAGTGAAGTTGGTAGTAACAAGTAACAATGGTTGTAAGGATAGTTTAACACAATCCGTTACCATCAATCCACAACCAACAGGTGTTACTTATAACATTAATAACAATACACAATGTTTTAGTGGTAATAGTTTTGTGTTTACAACCAATGCCTCTGTAAGTGCTGGAACTATTGGCTATGCTTGGAATTTTGGCGATGGCGGAACATCTATTTTGCAGAATCCATCTCATACTTATTTATTGGCTGGTACATACATTGTATCATTAGTTGTTACTACAAATAATGGTTGTAAGGATAGCACTATGCAAATGGTAACTGTAAATTCGCAACCAATTGCAGGGTTTACTATTAACAATAATGCACAATGCTTAAATAACAATAGTTTTTCATTTACCAACACATCAACCATAAGTACAGGAAGTATTATTGGCTACAGTTGGAGCTTTGGTAATGGACAAACATCAACTACACAAAACCCTATTTATAGTTATCCATTAGCTGGAACTTATTTAGTAAAATTGGTGGTTACAAGCAATAATGGTTGCAAGGACAGCATTACTCAAACAATAACTGTTCACCCTCAACCAACAGGTGTTGATTTTACCATTAATGCAAGTAATGCATGCTTAAGTGGCAACAATTTTATTTTCACATCATCGGCTTCTATAAGTGCTGGAACGTTGAGTTATTTATGGAATTTTGGCGATGGAGGCACATCTACTTTACAAAATCCTAATCATAATTATACTGCTGCTGGTAATTATACCATAACATTTATTGCAAGCAGCAATAATGGTTGTATGGATAGTGTGAAGCATACCGTTACTGTTTTCACTCAACCAACAGCAGGCTATTCAGTGAATAGCATTCAACAATGTTTTAGTAACAATATTTTTGTTTTCACCAACACATCCACTGTAAGTAGTGGAAGCATTGCACAATACTTTTGGACCTTTGGTGATGGCAGTACGTCTATCGCTATTAATCCAACACATGTGTATACTACACCAGGTATTTATCCTGTAAAGTTGGTAATAACAACAGACAATGGTTGTAAGGATAGCATCATTCAAAATATAACAGTTAATCCTCAACCAGCAGGCGTAACATTTAGTATTAACAATAGCTCACAATGTTTTAGTGGTAATAGTTTTTCTTTCAACGCATCTGCTTCAGTAAGTAGTGGAAGCATTACTAGTTATAACTGGAGTTTTGGAGATGGTAGTTTTGCTACTGGCCCTAATGCTACTCATACTTACACTGCTGCTGGTACCTATCAAGTAAAGTTGGTAGTTACCACAAACCTTGGGTGTCAAGATAGTGTTACTCAAAATGTAACAGGCTTTCCACAACCAATAGCAAGCTTTACAATTAACAATAGTCAACAATGCTTAAGTACATCAGCTATATCATTTACCAATACATCTAGTGTTAGCAGTGGAAGCATTGCAAACTATAGTTGGAGTTTTGGTGATGGAGGAACATCCAATATTCAAAGTCCTAGTTATGTGTATGCTACTGCAGGCACTTACCAAGTAAAATTGGTTGTTACAACAGATAATGGTTGCAAGGATAGTATCACACAAACTATAACTATTTATCCAAAACCAACGGGTGTAAATATTACTATTAATGGGGCTGCACAATGTTTAAGTGGCAACAGTTTTACATTTAATACCAATGCAACAGTTGCTGGTGGTACACTTACTTATTCTTGGAATTTTGGTGATGGTGGCACATCAACTTTACAGAACCCAAGCCACACTTA
>JBKJQV010000112.1:0-16149 GCA_046593815.1 Sediminibacterium sp.
TAATTGGATAAACCAATTTACCTAGTTCAAAAGGCGCTTTTATATTTACATTCATTATTTTATCAAAAGCCCATTCTTCGCAATCTACTACTGGTCCGAATACAGGGTTACTAGCAGCGTTATTTACTAAAATGTCTATTCCACCATATAATTCAATTGATTTTTCTACTAAAACTTTACAAGCACTAATATCTCCTGCATTGGCAGCAATGCCTGTACAAATTCCTCCATCATCTATAATGCTTAGAGCTACTTTATCTAACTCTTCTTGTTTTCTAGAATTGATAATTACTTTAGCACCATTAGCTGCAAAAAAACGAGCAATAGATTCTCCAATACCTTTGCTGGCGCCTGTTACAAGCGCTACTTTTCCTTCTAAACTAAATACCTGATTGGCTTTCATTGATTTTTATTTTGAATATTTTAATGCTTTTTTCATAGCCTATTACTGGCGCAGGTCTCTGACCTGTGCCTTGAATTTACACTTTACTATCGCAGGTTTCCAACCTGTGCTAAAAAACTATTAAACTTTTTTTCATGCTGTCACAGGTCAGAGACCTGCGCCAGAAACTTAAATCTTTACCTGTGCTGATAAATCATTGATTTTTATTTTGAATATTTTAATGCTTTTTTCATAGCCCCCATAAATTGTTCTTTTACAACTTTTCTAAATTTTGTTGGAGCAAAACGTTTGTACAACCACATTTTATGCGCACTTTTTGGTAGTATTATATAGAGTTCCTTTTTACCCGCCCTTGTTAATATTTCTTGAGAAACTTCCTTAGCTTCTAGTCCAGAACGATCAATAAAATTCTGCGTTATTTTTTGGATGGTGCCGCCACCTCTTGCACTTTTGCTAATATTTGTTTTGAAATAAGTAGGTTGAATACAAGAAACATGAATATTAAAATCCATGAGCTCGCTATATAAAGTTTCACTGATAGCTACCACTGCAGCTTTGGTCATATTATACGCCCCCATTGTAGGCGCACATCCTATAGCAGCGGCACTTGCAGTGTTAAGAATATGCCCAGATTGTTGCTTTTTCATTGCTGGAATAAAATAATAGCACCCATAAACAACCCCCATTTGGTTAATACTCACCATCCATTCATAATTTTCTAGTGAATACTCTTCAAAAGCACCACCGTCGCCAACTCCAGCATTGTTAAACAACAAATCAATTCCGCCAGCGTCTTTCAAAAACTGTTCGGCCACTATTTTATATTGATTTTTATCGGATACATCTAATTGATACATCAAAGCGTTAGCGCCCAAAGCCTTCATTTCTGCAACAGCTTTTTCCAATTCAATTGAATTATTGTCGCTCATTCCAATGGTCCAACCATCACCAGCCAATTCAGTGGCAAATGCTTTACCTAACCCTGATGCAGCACCAGTAATAAAAGCCCTTTTTAAAGTATAATCTTTACTTAGTTGGTACATATGGCTATTTATTTAGTGTATGAATGTACAATTTGATTAGCGAAAGACCAATTTGGACGGTATTTTTCTCAATTGAACCATTTATACTTTGTTGAAATAAAAAGACTAAATAAATTCTATCTTTGATACCTCCAAAAACACCTGTATTTGAAAAAAATAATCCTTGGTTTGTCTTTTCCATTATTGCTATTGGCTTGTAAGCAAAAAAAAGATACACTAGTACAAAATGCCAAGCCACAGCAAGTTATCCCTATAGTTGATGTAATAATTGCTGGCGGTAGTAATATTTCGAATACTATAGAAGTGAGTGGGGCAGTTATACCCAACGAAATGGTCAATATCAATTCTGAAATCAGTGGAAGGCTAACATTCTTAAATATACCAGATGGTGGAAGAGTTAGTCAGGGTAGTGTTTTAGCAAAAATAAATGATGCCGACTTGCAAGCAACACTTAGTAAAACCAAAGTGTTATTAGATATGGCGCAGAAAACCGAGCAACGATTGAGAAAATTGTTAACTATTAGTGGTATTAATCAGGCAGATTACGATTTGTCGTTGAATCAGGTTAATAGCTATAAGGCAGATTTATCAGTAACTCAAGCACAGATTGATAAAACAGTTATTAAAGCACCTTTTAGCGGTGTATTAGGATTGAGAATGATTAGTCCGGGTGCATATGTTACCCCAGCTACAATTTTATCTACGCTGCAACAAGTTGATAGAGTAAAGATCGATTTTAATGTACCAGAATCTTATACCAACCTTATTCACAAAGGTTCTTCTGTTAGCATTCAAACCAATGAAAGCAATGCAAACAGAAAAGCTTTAGTTGTTGCAACAGACCCTCAACTCAACTCAACCACTAGAAATTTAAAAGTAAGGGCATTATTAGAAGGGAATATGATTAATCCTGGAACTTTTGTGAAAGTGTTATTAGAAAATAATGCTGGTAAGAACAATATTATGGTACCCACAAATTGCATCATACCAGATGCAAGAGCAAAAAAAGTAATAGTACTAAGAAATGGCATGGGCGTTTTTGTTGATATTGAAACTGGCTTCAGAAGCCCGGGAATGGTAGAAGTAACCAAAGGAATTAAAGAAGGAGATAGTGTAGTTGTAACTGGTGTATTATTTGTTCGTCCGAAGTTACCAGTGAAAGTAAGGAGTGTAAAAAAATTGTCCGATTTAGTAAAATAATAGTAGCGCCATTTCACCATGAATATTTCAGAACTAGCATTAAAGCGACCGGTTTTAGCAACAGTGATGAATTTGCTCATCATTTTATTTGGAGTAGTGGGGTATAGTTTTTTGGCGGTAAGGGAGTATCCTGCAATAGACCCACCAATTGTAAATGTTAGAACTTCATATGCTGGTGCTAATGCTGATATTATTGAGAGTCAAATTACAGAACCATTAGAAAAATCCATTAACGGAATTCCAGGTATTAGAACTATAACATCCTCTAGTTCTAATGGATCAAGTAATATAACTGTTGAGTTTAAGATCACTGAAAATTTAGAAACTGCTGCGAATGATGTTCGTGATAAAGTTAGTCAAGCTACAAGAAATCTTCCTCAAGATATTGATGCGCCTCCTGTTGTAGGAAAGTCGGATGCTAGTAGTGATTTTTTAATTTTGATGGCTGTTCAAAGTAAAACAAAAGGGTTATTAGAATTGAGTGATTATGCCGAAACAGTTTTACAAGAAAAATTTCAAACAATACCAGAAGTAAGTGGGGTGAATATTGTAGGGCAGAAGCGTCCTTCTATGCGTATATGGATTAACCCCGACAAAATGAATGCTTTCAATATCGCTTTCAGTGATATTCGCATTGCTTTAAATTCAGAGAATGTAGAAATTCCTTCCGGAAAAATATCGGGTGATAATACAGAGTTAACAATTCGTGCATTAGGTAGACTAACTACTGAAGCTGATTTTAAGAATTTAATTCTTCGTCAAGATGCTACAGGAATTGTGCGGCTATCAGACATTGCAAAAGTTGAAATTGGTCCAGAACAAGATGAGTTTAGTTGGCGTTTAAATGGTGTGAGTGCAGTTGGATTACAAATACTTCCTCAACCTGGAGCTAACTATATAAAAATTGCTGATGAGTTTTATAAACGATTGGAAGAAGTAAAGAAAAACGAAAAAGGCGATTTTGAAACAACAATTTTAATTGATCAAACAGCTAATGTTAGAAAATCTATTCAGGAAGTAGAAGAAACATTGTTGATATCATTTACTCTTGTAGTATTGGTAATTTTCTTTTTCTTTAGAAACTGGTTGATTGCTATTCGTCCATTAATTGATATACCTATTTCTTTGGTGGCTACATTCTTCATTATGTACCTTGCTGGCTTCTCTATTAATGTGTTAACCTTATTAGGAGTTGTATTGGCAACAGGTTTAGTGGTGGATGATGGAATTGTTGTAACTGAAAATATTTTCAGAAAATTAGAAGGCGGCTTACCGATTAGAAAAGCAGCATTAGAGGGAAGTAAAGAAATTTTCTTTGCAGTAATTTCTACTTCTATCACTTTAGCAGTAGTATTTCTTCCAGTAATTTTCTTGCAAGGTTTTGTAGGAAGTTTATTTAGAGAGTTTGGAATAACTGTAGCTGGTGCAGTATTGGTTTCAGCATTTGTATCACTAACTATAACTCCTGTATTAAATGTTGTATTAAACAGAAAAGATGCTGGGCATGGTAAGTTTTATGAAAAAACAGAACCGTTTTTTAAGGGAATGGAAAACGGGTATAAGCGTTTATTAGCATCCTTTTTACGCATACGTTGGATGGCATGGGTAATTATTGGAGCTTGTGTAGCAGCAATTTATTTTATTGGAAGTAATTTACAAAGTGAACTCGCACCGTTGGAAGACAAAAGCAGGATACGTTTTCAGTTGACGGGTCCAGAGGGTGCTAGTTATGGATATATGATGGAGGCAGGTGATAAATTGGCTAATTTCCTCATCGACTCAATTCCTGAAAAGAAATTTTTATTTATTGCAGTTCCAGGTTTTGGCGGAAGTGGATTGAATTCAGGATCCGCGGGAATTCGATTGGTAGATCCTTCTGACCGAAAGAAAACACAAAGTGAAATTGTAAAAGAGGTATCGAAAAAATTAACTCGTTTTAATAACCTGCGAATTTTTCCTGTTGAAGAGCAAACAATTTCTGTAGGTGGCTCGAGAGGTTCTTTACCAGTTCAGTTTATTTTACAGAATTTAAATTTTGAAAAAATTAAATCGGTTATTCCAAAATTTTTGGAAGAGGCAAAAAAAGATAAAACATTTCAAAACGTTGATGTAAATCTTAAGTTCAATAAACCTGAACTACAATTAACTATTGATAGAATTAAAACAAGAGATCTTGGTTTGAATATGCAAGATGTTGGTGATGTGGTTTCAAGCGCATTTAGTGGTAGAAGATTGGCTTATTTTATTATGAATGGAAGACAATACCAGGTTATTTCTCAAGTAGAATATGCAGATAGGCAACAACCGACTGATATTCAAAAATTGTATGTACGCAATAATAGAGGAGAAAGAATTCCATTGAGTTCAGTAGTAAAACTTGTTGAGAGTTCTAACCCTCCAACATTGTATCATTACGATCGTTACAAAGCAGCAACTATTTCTGCTTCATTGGCTGAAGGAAAAACTATTGGAGATGGTGTTGTAGCAATGGATAAAATTGCTAAAAAATTATTGGACGAAAGTTTTAAAACTGCATTAAGCGGACCTTCGAGAGATTATGCTGAAAGCTCCTCTAATACTACTTTTGCATTTGGATTAGCATTGATATTAATTTATTTAGTATTAGCCGCACAGTTCGAAAGTTTTAAAGATCCGTTCACTATTATGTTTACAGTGCCTTTGGCTTTAGCGGGTGCATTAATTTGTTTATGGATATTTGATCAAACTATTAATATATTTTCTCAAATTGGAATGATTATGTTAATTGGATTAGTAACTAAGAATGGTATTTTAATTGTGGAGTTTGCTAATAAAAAAAGAGAATTTGGATTACCAAAAAGGGAGGCAGTATTAGAAGCGTCGGCTCAAAGATTGCGCCCAATATTAATGACGAGTTTAGCAACCGCTTTAGGAGCTTTACCAATTGCATTAAGCTTAGGTGCTGCGTCAACTAGTAGAATGCCTTTGGGTATAGTAGTAGTAGGCGGTATTTTATTTTCTTTATTACTTACGTTGTTTGTTATTCCTGCCATGTATACTTACATCTCTGGAAAACATGATGCTAAGAAGATGGAGATTACAGATTAGCTTTGTAAAAATGAAATATGGCTAATTCAATAGCAGATATAAGAAAGGATTATATATTAAAGTCGTTCGAAGAATCTGATGCGGCTTCTAATCCTTTTGATCAATTTACTAAATGGTGGGATGAAGCAATTATTGCTGAAATTGATGAAGTAAATGCAATGACATTAGCAACTGCTAGTATTGATGCTAAGCCTTCAGCAAGAATTGTTTTGTTAAAGGGATATACTAAAGAAGGGTTTATATTTTTTACTAATTATAAAAGTGCAAAGGGACAAGAAATTGCTAATAATCACAATGTAGCTTTGTTGTTTTTTTGGAAGGAATTAGAACGACAAATTAGGATTGAAGGCTCAATAGAAAAAATTGCTGCAGCTGATAGTGATGCATATTTTAATTCACGACCGGGTGGAAGTAAAATTGGTGCGTGGGCTTCACCACAAAGTGAAGTAATTCCTAATCGTATATTCTTAGAAAAGCAAATCGAAGACCTAACTGCAAAATACCCCGATTACAATTTAGTTCCTCGTCCAGAAAATTGGGGCGGCTATATTGTAAAACCAACGTTGATTGAATTTTGGCAAGGTAGAAGTAGCCGTTTACACGATCGGTTACAATATTCACTAATTGAAAATGGCGAATGGATAAGAGAAAGATTGGCACCTTAGAAAATTATAAATGACATATATTCAAAAAAGCAAATATTGTTTATTCATTGTTCTAATATTTTCACTTATTAGTTTCGAAGCTAAAACTCAGAATATTATTAATGATACAATTTTATGTAAAAAAATTATTCAATCATTTCAACAAAAAAATATTAAATCTTACCTAAAGTTATTGATTAGTAAAGAGGATTATAATAATGAAATGGCTAATGATCTCAGAAAGGATACAATTCATAAAAATCCTAATTATATGAACCAAGAAGCTGATAAAATTTATAAAGATGGTGGAATTAAAAAATTAAATATTTCAATTTTTAATCAAATATTAGATCAAGGGAAAAAAATCGGTATTTCTAATTGGGGAGAAATAGAGTTTAAAAACTTTTTTAATTATAAGATTAGTAATGATGGAAAAAATAAAACTTTTGTTGGAGATGTAGAGTTTACATTTTTAGATATAAAGTATTACATATATGGTGTAACTATATATAAATTAAGAAATGGTTTTAAATTGTTATACTGTATGGGGCTGTCTAAATACGAATCTTTTGAAAGGGAAAGATTGCGCCATAAAATTATTTCCTCGCAATCACTCTCTCTACAGCATTAACTATAAACGGAGTATCCAATCCATATTTAGTAAGTAATTCAGTAGGCTTTCCGCTTTCTCCAAAAGTATCATTGGTGCCAATATATTCGATAGGAATTGGACAATTTTTTGCAGCTACTTGTGCAATTGCATCTCCTAATCCACCAATAATATTATGCTCTTCTACAGTTACAGCACACTTGGTTTTACTAATTGATGCAATAATTGCAGCAGTATCTAATGGCTTGATGGTATGAATATTTATTAGCTCTACACTAATGCCTTTCTCTTCTAAAATTTGTCCGGCTTCAATTGCTTTCCAAACCATATGACCGCATGCAAAAATAGAAACATCGGCTCCTTCACTTAACTGTTGTGCTTTACCAATTACAAAATCAGATCCATCTTCTTTGGTAAAATTGGGCCATTTAGGTCTGCCAAAACGCAAGTAAACTGGTCCTTCATAAGCAGCAATGGCTTTAGTAGCAGCTTTGGTTTGATTAAAATCGCATGGCACAATCACAGTCATACCTGGCAACATTTTCATCAACCCAATATCTTCTAAAATCTGGTGTGTTGCTCCGTCTTCACCCAAAGTTAATCCTGCATGTGATGCACAAATTTTTACATTTTTGCCACTATATGCAACGCTTTGACGAATTTGATCATAAACTCTACCAGTACTAAAATTGGCAAAAGTAGTAGTGTAAGGAATTTTTCCACCAATAGTCATACCTGCAGCTATACCGATCATATTTGCTTCTGCAATACCTACTTGAACAAAACGATTAGGGAAATCTTTAATAAATGGTCCAAGTTTTAACGAGCCAGCTAAATCAGCAGTTAGTACCACTACATTCGGATTTTCTTTTCCTATTTCGTGAATGCCTTCACCAAAACCACCCCTCGTTTCTTTTTCATTAAGAACCTGTATGTCTTTAAGTTTCATGGTAATAATTTAAGCTAAACTGCTGCAAAGTAAAGTGTTTTTTATATGCTATCAACCATATTTCCAGTTCTTTTGAGAACACCCCAGTGTTGCAATTCACCTTTAATGGCCTTACGCATTGTTCTAAATAAAACTACTAAAAGTAACCACCTATAAATTACTCTTTGTGGTATTAGCCAAAGCAGTTTCCACAAAGGTTCTTTTTCAAAAATAAATGCAATGGTAGCTACAAGTATATCAACCACCATAAATAAAGCGTAGTAAACTCCAATTTCACTGGCACTACCAGTAAGTAAACCGATTATCATTAATAAATCTGCAAACGGGGAAAATAAAGGAATGATGTATTTAAATAGTAAGATATCGGGCAATACAATAAAGCCAAGTATTTTATAATTCACATTAAATAAAGTATCTCTGTTTTTCCAAAATGTTTGCATTACACCGAAAGTCCATCTGAAACGTTGCTTCATAAATTGTTGTAATGATTCAGGCGCTTCCGTCATTGCAATGGCACTATTTTCATTTTTAATTTTATAACCGCATCGAAGAATACGAATAGTTAAGTCGGCATCTTCTGCTAAAGTATCGGAAGTAAATCCACCTGCATCATCAATGGCCTTTTTACTAAAAGCACCAATGGCACCAGGCACAACTGCAATGCCATTAAAATAACCAAAAGCTTTTCTGTCAATATTTTGACTTGTAGTATATTCTATACTTTGCCAACGAGTAATCCAATTATTTTCATTACCAACTTTAACGTTACCGGCAACTGCGCCAACTTCCAAGTTATTAAAATGCTGCATTAATTTACCAACTGCATCAGTTTTTAATTTTGTATCAGCATCTATGCAAACTACATAATCAGCATCTGTATAATTAATACCATAATTTAAAGCAGAAGCTTTTCCGCCATTTGTTTTATCAAGAATAGTAACAATAGCATTTGCTTCATAAGCAGTAGTAACATTAACTAATGTATTATCCTTACTTCCGTCATTTACAAAAATGATATTAAAATTAGGGTAGTCGCATCTTAATAAATTTTGTAAAGAGCTTACTGCATTTACTTCTTCGTTATATGCTGGAACTATAATTGAAACAAGTGGATATTCGTTTTTTTGAAAGAAAGTGTTTCCCTTTTCTTTTTTACGTTGAAGTAAAGAAAATATAAGGGTGAATATTAAACGGATGGTTCCTAAAACGAGGAACAATATAAAAAGACTATAAAAAAGCCTATTTATGTAATATCCAGTTTCGGCTAAAAAATAATTGAACCGTAAAATATAATTCCCTTTATAATTTGGCACAGGAGGCATTACTTCATCTCTGGTTTTGCCCATTAAATCGGCCACTGTTGTAAACCTATAACCAGCTTTATGAAAATATTCAATAATCCTCGGTAACGCTTCTACAGTAGCGCTTCTATCGCCTCCTGCATCATGCAATAAGATGATATTGCCCAAATCTTTCATTCTAACTACCCTGTTAAAAACCGTATCAGCGTTAAAATTGGGAATTTCTCCAGCTTGCCAATCTTCGGGGTCAATATTTTCTCCAATAGTTAAATAATTTTTTGTTCTTGCTAAAGCTACAGGAACCAATTCTTCCATTTTTTCGGGGTGACTATCTGCATTAAAAGGAGCACGAAACATAATAGTACTTCTGCCAGTAATAGCTTCAATTAGTAAACGAGTTAATTTCATTTCTAATAAAGCACGCTGTTTACTAACAGTAGCCATATTAGGATGTGTAAAAGTGTGATTACCTATTTCATGACCTTCGTTATAAATTCTTTTTACTAACGGAATATTTTTTTCGGCTTCAATTCCAACAATAAAAAAATTAGCTACTACTTTATACTTTGCAAGGATGTCTAAAATTTGCTTAGTATACAAAGGATCAGGACCATCATCAAAAGTGAGCACTAATTTTTTTTCTGTTGTGCTTCCTATTTGTTTTACCACAAACATAGAAGGTAGTGAATCATAATACTGTTCACTAATAAGCATCCATGAGGTATCTAACTCAAGTCTAATTTTACCTGGCGTTGGGGAAGATAAAACATCTAGTATTTCACCATCGCCCATAAAGTCAACATCATTATTTGTTTCTACTTTACTAAACTCACCGAAGTCGAATTTTTTCAATGCTGCTTTATTCATTGGTAAATGATAGAAATCCCAAAGCCTACTATCTTCACTTCCCATGCGCCATAAAGAAGTACCAGCTAAACCGTATTCGGTAGCAAATCGTAAAGTGTTGAAGTTGGTTGCTGCGTCTGTAAAATGTACTTCCCTTGGTTGATCATTATCATCCCAATAATTAAAATGTAGATTATAGGAGTTGTTATCGTATACAATTTTCCCATCACTTTCTTTAGCAACAGTAAGCGCTTGTTGATAGGTAAGATCTGTTCCTATTCCACCTTTTGGCCAATCATATCCAAATGATGCAATACATAAAACTATTTTTTGAGGAGGCACTTTTTTTGTTATTTGATCAACTGCTGCTTCAATCCATTTCTGGTCGCTAATTGGTCCGGGTTTAGTTTCGGAAGTATATTGGTCATACGCCATTAACATTAAATAATCGTTGTATTTGGCTAATGTTTTATAATCATAATCGTTGTTAAACGGCATTACGTCTTGTGAAACCAATAAACCATTGGCATGAAATTTTTCGTATAATTCTTTTTGAAAATTGGAAAGTACCTTATTGTCATCTTCGATTAATTCTTCTAGATCAATATTTATTCCAGCATATTTTTCCTTTAAAATATTATTTAATAAATCGTTGATTAGTTTCTCTCTTTTTATTTTATCATTTAAAATTTTATGTAAGAGTTCTCCCTGCCATTTGCCATTCAAATTATTGGTAAGCATTGGCATCACTTTAATTCCAGATGCTTTAATTGCATCATACCCTCTCTTATCTCTTCTTACAATTAATGAATCTCCATTGGGGTCTAAAAAAAACCATTCCGGCATTACAAGATTTAATTTGCCAATATTTCTTTTAAGCGAGAAAAATGCTTGTGGATCCCAATCAACATAAAATGCCGCCCTTATTCCAATACTATCATTAAAAAACTTGGATGTTGAAAGTTTAATAGAACTATCATATTGACCACAACCTTTCCCTTTCTCCCATTTTGCATCAATGAATTTTCTAAAGCCTTGGTATTCTTTTGTAATAGGATCGTTTGTTGTTGGCGACTCTAATATTTTTTTAAATTCTTGACTTTGTGCAGTTGGAATTCTAGGTAAGTATGCTGTTGATATTGCTATTACAATAGCAGTAATTGCAATAATTAATAAAAAAATCAAAAATCTTCCTCCCCATTTAAAACGTTGCCATCTTGTAGGGTTTGCTGTATGAAATATTTGTTGATCTGATTTACTCATTATTATTTTACAAATTGCAAAAAGGATGCTACAAAAGAAAAAGGCTGCATTTGCAGCCTTATCAACTATTTTTATCCCTCAAAAGTACTGTAGAAATAGGGTGTTTTAGCTTCAAATTCTGCAGCGCAGGTATCTACCATTTTGTAAACACGAGTTATGCCTAATGCTTTTCTTTTTTCATATACTTGTTCATCTGTACAGTTGCCTGATAGTATTTTAGTAATTTGAATATCCGAGAATCCCATTTTCTTGGCTTCTTTTAAAGTAGCTGTTGGCAGCGTATCTAAATTGTACTGAGCTATTTCTTTCTCAATGGTACAAATATTTTGGATTTGATAAATAAACCAACGATCAATACCTGTAGCTTGAGAAATAGATTTTACTGTAGAACCTTGCATTAATGCGTCTTTGATACGGAAGATGCGATCCCATTTTGGTGTTTTTATATACTCCACTAATTCCTCGCTTTTCATTAAACTCTTACCATAATAACCCAATCCTACTGCCTCGTTTTCTAAACTCTGACAAGCTTTTTGTAGTGCTTCAGCAAAATTTCTACCAATAGCCATTACTTCACCAACACTTTTCATTTGTAATCCGAGGGTGTCATTTGCGCCTTTAAATTTATCGAAATTCCAGCGAGGCACTTTTACGATTACATAATCTAGCGCAGGTTCAAAATAAGCTGACGTAGTTTGTGTAATCTGATTTTTTAATTCATCTAAACTATAGCCAATAGCAAGTTTGGCAGCAATTTTAGCTATAGGGTATCCGGTTGCTTTAGAAGCTAATGCAGAAGAGCGACTAACTCTAGGGTTAATTTCAACGGCAATTAAATCCTCGGTTTCTGGGTTTAATGCAAACTGTACATTACATCCACCAGTAAAATTACCCAATGAACGCATCATTAATATTGCTTTATTGCGCATATCCTGAAACGCAGTGTCGCTAAGCGTCATAGCCGGTGCAACTGTAATTGAATCACCTGTATGAACACCCATTGGATCTACGTTTTCTACAGTACAAATGATTACTACATTATCGTTACAATCCCTTAATAATTCCAATTCATATTCCTTCCATCCCAATACTGCTTTTTCTACTAAAACTTCATGAATAGGGGAGGCTTTTAATCCTCTATCCAACGCAGCATCCAAATCGTCTTTTGTATGAACAAATCCGCCGCCTGTGCCACCTAAAGTAAACGATGGACGAATAACAAGCGGAAACCCAATTTCCTGAGCAAATTCTTTTCCCTCTAAAAAACTATTGGCAACATGGCTAGGAGCCACTGCTATGCCAATTTTAACCATCAATTGCCGAAACTTTTCTCTGTCTTCTGCCGTGTCAATTGCTGCAACATCAACCCCAATAAGCCTGCAATTGTATTTTTCCCAAATGCCCAATTCATCTACTTCTTTACACAAATTAAGCGCTGTTTGTCCTCCCATAGTTGGCAAAACGGCATCAATTTGGTTCTCCATTAATATCTGTTCAATGCTTTCAGCAGTTAATGGCAGAAGATAAACTTTGTCTGCCATCATAGGATCCGTCATAATTGTGGCGGGATTACTGTTGATAAGTATTACTTTTATCCCTTCCTCACGAATACTTCTAGCGGCTTGAGAGCCAGAATAGTCGAATTCGCAGGCCTGACCAATAATAATTGGCCCAGATCCTATAATGAGAACAGATTTGATAGATTGATCTTTGGGCATGATATTTGAATAAATTGCACAAATGTAAGGTGGGAATAGCAAACCATTGGTAAAAACAAAAAAAACAACATGGCAGTATTAAAAGAAGGAAGCAAAGCACCAGCTATTAAAGCGGTGGATCAAAATGGTAAACCAATTTCTTTGGCAGATTTTAAAGGTAAAAAAGTAATTCTTTATTTTTATCCGAAAGATGATACGCCAGGTTGTACAGCACAAGCTTGTAATTTAAAAGACAATTATAGTGCATTAATTAAAAAAGGCTTTCAAGTAGTAGGAGTTAGCGTAGATAGTGTAAAAAGTCATAAAAATTTTGAGGAAAAGTTTGCACTTCCTTTCCCGTTGATTTCAGATGAGGACAAAAAAATTGTAGATAAGTATAATTTATGGGGCGAAAAAAAGTTTATGGGAAGAACCTATATGGGCACTACCAGAACCACTTTTTTGATTGATGAAGCTGGAATTATCAAAAAAATAATAGATAAACCAGACACAAAAAATCATACAGAAGAGATTTTGGCGGCATGGGCAAGCATCTAAATTACCCATCAAATCCAATAAATTGCTGATTTTGGCGTTAATGGCTCGGTAAAACCAAGCTTTCAATGCCCAAAAAAAATGAGCCTCTTAAGCAAATAAATCTTTTTATGGTACCTCCGCAAATACCATCCGACGATAAAAGGCGTTTGAAAGAACTCTACAGTTATGAAGTGCTCGACACTTTATATGAAGATGAGTTTAACGACGTTGCAAAGTTAGCTGCTACTATTTGCAAAACCCCTATTGCATTAATTTCATTAATCGATGCACAAAGACAATGGTTTAAAGCTAAAGTTGGGATAGACGCCACCGAGTTTCCTAGAGATATTTCTTTTTGCGGACACACTATAACCGTGGAAGCAGAGGTTTTCGAAATTATAGATGCAACTCAGGACGAACGTTTTTTAGATAATCCATTAGTAATTGGAGAACCATTTATTCGTTATTATGCAGGTGTTCCGCTGATTAATAAAAATGGATTTAAAATGGGTACCATTTCTGTACTCGATACAAAACCCAACGAAATTTCTTCAGAACAAATTTATACATTACAAACATTAGGCAGACAAGTAGTAAAATTACTCGATCAGAACTTATTGAATAAGCAATTAGAACTTCAACGAATTAAGCTGCAACAGCAAATGGAATTACAGAATAGAATTCTTTCCATCATTGCACACGACGTTCGCAATCCTATCGGCGCAGTTAAATCAATCATAGAATTGAATGCACGTAAAATATTAAGTCAGCAAGATTCTTCCGAGCTAATGAATATGGCAGGCAAACAAATTGATGGAACTGTTGAGCTGTTGAACAACTTGGTAGATTGGGGCTCCATGCAAATGAAAGGTAAGGGTGTTGAAACCGAAAAAGTACACGTAAGAACTTTGGTGAGCAATATGTTCAAGAGCTTTGAAGTAATGAGCTCATTGAAGTCGAATATTATGGTGAATTTGGTAGATGAAGATTTATTTATTAGATCTGATATCAATGCCATTCGATTTATTTTGCGCAACTTAATTAGCAACGCTAATAAGTTTACCAAAGAAGGAGTTATAACGGTTTATGCACATAAAGAAGAAAAAAAAGTGATGGTATCGGTAAGTGATACCGGAGTGGGTATGACAGCTGAAATGCAAGAAAAGTTATTTGATGGCGAACATTACCAAAGTACTTCTGGTACAGGAAATGAAAAAGGAAGTGGACTAGGTTTGATTTTAACCAAAGACTTTATTGAGATGTTAGGCGGATCAATTTCTATAGAGAGTCAGCAAGACAAAGGCACATCTGTTATTATGCATTTTGTAGATTAACAGTTGTAAAAAATAATTACCTTGAGGCATTAATTTCTTTTATGAAACGATGCCTTATTTTTTTAGTTACATGCTTAATAAGTACAACTACATTCTCTCAAAAAATCGATAAAAAACTTACTCAAAAAGTAAAAGAACTCTTACAAGGATTAAAGGGCGATGTTGGTGTGTATGTTCATGATTTACATCGAAATAAAATTGTTGCAATAAATGCAGATACTATTTATCCAACTGCTAGTATGGTAAAAGTGCCTATTCTTGTTGGGATGATGGATAAATTATTGAAGCAAGAATTTCAATACCATCAAACACTTACTTATACCAAGGATTTATTTTATGATGATGGAGATATTGTTGGCAATTTAAAAGACAGCGCAAAAATAGAATTGAGTAAAGTAATGATGCTCATGCTCACTACCTCTGATAACACCGCAAGTTTATGGTTGCAAAAATTAGCTGGAACTGGAACGCGCATCAATCAATTAATGGATAGTATTGGATTAAAAGATACGCGCGTAAATAGCAGAACTCCAGGAAGAGAAAACGATCGAACAAAATTTGGATGGGGACAAACTACGCCGCACGAAATGGCATCGCTAATGGAAATGATTGCCAATAAAAAATTGTTGAGTGATTCTGCAAGTGCTGCAATGTTGCGGTTATTAGGAAGAAATTATTGGGATGAACAAGCCATATCACAAATTCCTGCCGATGTATTTGTTGCAAGTAAAAATGGCGCAGTTAATGCAAGTAGAAGCGAAGTGTTGTATGTAAAAAGCGATGATGCTCGTTATGTATTTTGCATTTGTACTAAGAACAATAAAGATACAAGTTGGGGCAATGATAATGAAGCATGGGTGTTAACAATGAAGTTGAGTAAATTATTGTGGGGGTATTTTTCGCATTAGTATTTATTGTTTCTTTTGATTAAATTTGTATCTATGAAATCCATTTATTATATAATCTTTTTTATAGCAAGTATAACTGCTTGTAAAAAAGATGAAGGCATACAGCCTGTGCCTGTTGCTGGTACTTGGATATGGGAGAAAACACGGTTAGTAACACCACTTAGTACAACTAATCCACTAACTCCACAAAATACAGGAATTAACGAAACGATGTATTTTAGTTCAAATGGTAATTGGAAAATAATACAAGGAGCTACTACTATAGATTCGGGAACTTATTCTTTGGGTCATGGTAGTTATCTACCTTATGTAGGCGCCTTTCATTAT
>JBKJQV010000115.1:0-6704 GCA_046593815.1 Sediminibacterium sp.
TTTGTAAATTCTTTTCTTCCTCTGTTGATATTAACACCACTGAAATTCGATCTGAAAATTGAGCATTTAATTTATTCAAGTTCGGCAATGCCCTTACACATGGAGAGCACCAAGTACCAAAAAAATCAAGAATAGTTAGCTCTTTTAGAATCTCTACTAATTTTTGAGGCATATTTCCTTTTTGATTGATCATTTTCACAATCGAAAAGTTAGCAACACTATCACCTTTTACATAAGACTTTTGCCCATGAGCAGTTTCAAAAAAAATAGTAGAGAAAAACAGCACTATAATTATACGTATATAAATCATCATTTTAAATTACTTAAATTGAATATACTAATTACGTGTAATCTATTGATCAAGATTTTTTAAGTTAACCTTTTTTAGGCACCATTGTTTATTCAATCAAACAAAATACCTTCATAATTATGGAAAATATATTAGCCAAAATTAAAGAAACGGTTGCTTTTTTAAAAAATGAAGGGTTTACAGATGCTAAAACTGGTATCGTTTTGGGTACAGGTCTAGGTGCACTCTTAAAGCAATTAACGATACACCATTCAATTCCTTATATCGATATTCCACATTTCCCTCTTTCAACAGTGGAATTCCATAAAGGGCAACTGGTAATTGGTACCATCAATGGAGTAAAATTAATTGCGCTTCAGGGTCGATTTCATTATTATGAAGGGTACGATATGCAACAGATAACTTTTCCAATAAGGATATTTAAAGAACTCGGCATAACTACTTTACTACTTAGTAATGCTGCAGGAGGAATGAATAAGAATTTAAAGAAAGGAGACTTAGTATTAATTGACGATCATATAAATCAGTTACCCGAAAACCCATTGCGTGGACTGAATGATTCTTCTTTCGGTAACCGATTTGTTGATATGTCTGCACCTTATAATGCAAAAATTAATGCTATTATACGGCAATGTGCAGATGAACTCAACATCGATTTAAAACAAGGTATATATGTAGCTGTGCCAGGCCCTAATCTCGAAACCAGGGCAGAATATCGTTGGCTACATTCCATGGGAGCTGATATGGTTGGTATGAGTACTGTTCCCGAAGTAATTGTGGCCAATCATATAGGTTTAAACTGTGCAGCTATAAGTGTTATAACTGATGAATGTGATCCTGATAACTTGCAACCCGTAAATATTGCAGAAATTATTAAAGTAGCCGAGCAAGCAGATGAAAAGTTAAGTCTTCTCTTTGAAAAAGTAATTGGTCAATTAAAAAATGATTAAAGTAGAAGATGCGAAATAAGATGCTAGGTATTTTAAGGAAAACACTACATAAAAATATTCAATACACTAAAAACCCTGTTAAATAACAGGGTTTTTTTTATTAAAATAACTATTTATTTAGCGCGATAATATTGTAATGCTTCGGGCATAATTTCCCTAATTTTCTCTATACGTTGTTCATCGCTAGGGTGATCACTCAAAAAAGCTGGTGGCTTCTGCGCGTTTCCAAGATTTGCCATTCTTGTCCAGAATTCAATTGCCATCTGTGGATTATATCCTGCGGATGCAGCAAAAATTAACCCATAATGATCTGCTTCCAACTCTTGTTTCCGTGAATTAGGAAGTAAAGCCCCGTACTGTGCTCCTAAACCATAAACACTATTAAAGATGTTAACAGCCTGAGTATTACCACCTAATGCAACTCCGCCCAAAGCACCTAGCCCTTGTGCAGCCATTTGCTGACTCATTCTTTCACTTCCATGACCCAAAACAGCGTGAGTGATTTCATGACCCAAAACAAATGCTAATGCAGTTTCGTTTTGAGTTACGGCCAAAAGACCAGTATACACAACTACTTTTCCTCCAGGCATACACCATGCATTCACTTCTTTGTTATCTACAAGGTTAAATTCCCATTTATAATTATCTAGATCGTTGCTTATTCTTTTGTTTCTGTAATACTGCTTTACAGCAACTGCTATTTTTTGACCTACCCTTTTAACCATTTCTGCATTACTGTTTCCAGCAGCAACTACTTTATTCATATCAAGAAATCCTTTGTACTGCACCAATGCCATGGTTTGAAGGTCACTTTCCGATACCAAGTTTAATTGGTTTCGACCTGTAATTGCGTTACGAGTACATGCAGATAAAAGAACTGACAAACAGAGAATATAAAATACATTTTTCATAATTATTTTTTGATTTGAGTTTTCAAAAGAAGTATAAAAATATACCCTATTTCCAAAAATTTATTACAGAATATGTTTAAAATGTTACATCATTAACTGAATTACAAAATTAAGGCCAAAGTATAATATTTTAAAAATTCACCTTACGGGAGACTTATTATGAGAAATAAAAATGCCTGATTCAATTAAGAAAACAGGCATTAATAATAAGAAAACTATTAATTATTCTTGTGGTCTGCTATTACTTTCTGGGCGTGGCATCAAAGCTTTTCGACTCAATTTAAATTTACCAGTTTTAGGATCTAACCCAACTAGTTTTACTTTAACCATATCACCATCTTTAAATAATCCGTCCATAGACTCTAAACGACTCCAGCTTATTTCACTTATATGCAATAAGCCTTGTTTACCAGGCATGAATTCAATAAATGCACCAAATTCTTTAATGCCTTTAACCGGCCCTTCATAAACATCACCAATTTCTGGGATAGCTGTAATTCCTTTAACCCAATTAACAGCTTTGTCTAAGCTTTCTTTAGATGCAGAGAAAATACTTACTTCTCCAGTATTACCTACTTCTTCAATATTAACTGTAGCTCCAGTTTCACGTTGAATTTCTTGAATTACTTTACCGCCTGGTCCGATTACAGCACCAATGAATTCTTTATCAATAATCAATTTAACCATACGAGGCGCATGAGGCTTAACTTCAGGGCGATGTGCAGGCATACACTCATACATTGCATCAAGTATATGTAAACGACCTTTTCGTGCTTGCTCTAATGCTTCCATCATCACTTCCATACTAAGTCCGTCTACTTTAATATCCATTTGAACACCGCAGATACCATCTTTAGTTCCAGTTACTTTAAAGTCCATATCACCTAAATGATCTTCATCACCTAAGATATCAGTCAATATTGCATATTTACCATCTTCTCTAGTGATCAATCCCATTGCAACACCGCTTACATGCTTTTTAAATGGAACACCAGCATCCATCAATGCTAAAGAACCAGCACAAACAGTTGCCATTGATGAAGAACCGTTGCTCTCTAAAATATCACTAACAATACGAATTGTATATGCATATTCACTTCCAGGCATCATTTGTTTTAATGAACGCATTGCAAGGTTACCATGACCAACTTCCCTTCTACCTACACCACGCATCATTTTAACTTCTCCAGTTGAAAAAGGAGGGAAATTATAGTGAAGTATGAATTTAGTGTATTCTGATTTTGCTGCTGATTCTGCTAACAATTCATCTAATTTAGTTCCAAAAGTAACCGTTGTAAGTGATTGAGTTTCACCTCTTGTGAACAATGCAGAACCGTGTGGGGTTGGTAATGGTTCTGTTTCCATTGCAAGTGGGCGAACCTCATCTAACTTACGACCATCTAAACGAATTCTATCTTCCAACATCATATTTCTTACTACTTCCCATTTAAGATCTTCGTAGTATTTCTTGACTAATTTCTTGTCGCCATCTATAATTTCTGTACCAAAACTAGCAATCAACTCATCTTTCAACGAGCTATAAGCTTCAGTTCTTTCATTTTTTGCAGACCCTTTTCTAGAAATTTGATATACTTTGTCTTTTGCATAAGCATAAACTTTTTCTTTAATTGCTTCGTCTTGAGGAGGCTTTTTATAATCTCTTTTTGTTGTTACTCCTTTTTTAGCCCTTAATTCAGCCTGAGCTTTAATTTGAATGCGAATAGCATCATGTGCAATTTGTAAAGCTTTTATTAAATCTGCTTCAGAACATTCTTTAGACTCACCTTCTACCATCATCAAGTTCTTATCAGTAGCTGCTATAAGGAATTCTAAATCAGAAGCAGCTAATTGAGCACGAGTAGGGTTTACAATGAATTCTCCATTCATACGAGAGATACGAACTTCACTGATGATTTCTTTGATTGGAATATCAGAAACAGCTAATGCTGCAGAAGCAGCCAAACAAGCCAATGAATCTGGCATTACTTCAGCATCGCTTGAAATAAGACTAATTAAAACCTGAACATCACACAAATAATCTTCAGGAAAAAGTGGACGTAAAGCACGATCAATTAAACGGCTGGTTAATATTTCGTAGTCATTCAAACGAGCTTCTCTTTTGAAGAATGAACCTGGAATACGACCAGCAGAAGCAAATTTCTCTTGATAATCTACACTTAGTGGGAAAAAATCTTGCCCATCTTTAGGATCTTTATTAGCTACCACTGTAGCCATTATAATACAATTGCCTTGTTGAACAGTAACTGCACCGTCGGCTTGACGAGCTAATTTACCAGTCCCCAAAGTAACCTGACGATTTCCGCCAAGGTCGAAACTTACGCTTATAGGTTGTGTTAACATAATTTGTTGTTTGAGGGTGTGAAAAAACAACTATTCCCAACTACAAAAAGATGTGAGTTGGGAATGGTTTTATAAACATTTGAGAATGATTATTTTCTCAGACCTAACTTTTCAATTAATGCGCGATAACCTGTAAGGTTATGCTTTTGCATATAGGTTAATAAACGCTTACGCTGGCCAACCATTTGCATCAAACCACGTTGTGTAGAGTGATCATGCTTATTGGCTTGCAAGTGCTTTGAAATGTGCGCAATACGCTCAGTTAAAATGGCTACTTGTGCTTCAATAGAACCTGTGTTGGTTGCTTTTCCACCATACTCAGCAAATATGCTGGCTTTCTTTTCTGTTGTTAAATAAGGCATCTCAAAAATTTTTTTTACTCCAGAATTGGAGACTTTCTTTTTTTTATTCGCGCAAAGGTACAATTTTAACTGAAAAAATACCAATTTTTAGGCATTTTTTTACCTCAATAGATTATGATAGGTAGTTAGATACCAAAAAGCCAATAAATGCGTTTAAATAAAACAGTTATGCAGCTTAAAAATAATTAATCTGTCAAACTATTGTGCATACTATTTTAATAATTAATTCATTGTAAATCAATGTTTGCTGTAACCATACTAGGCAACAACTCTGCACTACCTGCATACGATAGGCATCCTACTGCTCAAGTAGTAACTTTAAATGATCAGGTTTTGTTGATAGATTGCGGTGAAGGAACTCAAATGCAACTTTCGAGGTACAAGGTTAAAAGAGGCAAATTAAACCATATTTTTATTTCTCATTTGCATGGTGATCATTATTTTGGATTGATTGGTTTAATTACCAGTATGGGATTATTGGGTAGAGAGCTTCCACTTCATCTTTATGCTCCTTCAGGATTGGATGAAATTATTGCATTACAACTTAAAGTTGCTTCTACCTCTCTCCCATTTGAATTGATTTATCACACATTGGAAAAAGCAGAAATGTTGATAGATACTTCAAAATTTTCTGTAGAATGCTTTAATACAAAACATAGAATACCTTGTTGGGGTTTTATTGTCAGAGAAAAAAGACATCCTAGAAAAATTGATAAAGAAAAAGTAATTGAATTTGAAATCCCATCTTCTTATTATAACGCTTTAAAAAATGGGAACGATTACACTACTAAAGACGGCGATATTATTAGAAATGATCAAGTAACATTTGCTAATACACCAGCAAGGAGTTATGCTTTTTGTGCTGATACTATTTACGATGAGGAAATTGCATCAATTACCAAAGACGTTTGTTTATTATACCATGAAGCAACTTATTTAAAAGATTTTGCCGATCGTGCTGCTGAAAGATTTCATTCTACAACAATTCAAGCTGCTATGATTGCCAAAAAAGCAAATGCAAAACAACTACTTTTAGGGCATTTTAGCAGTAAATATGAACTGCTTGATGAATACTTAAAAGAAGCTATCGAAATTTTCCCCAATACCCAATTAGCTATTGAAGGTGTAAGTTTTTTGGTGAAGAATTAAAATGCTGCAATCTTTTTTAACACAGGCATTCCTTTCGATTCAAGTACAACAATTGCTACCTCAGTTGCATCTATTGGATATGGGAATAAAATAATCCTTTTATTTCCCACCGTTGTTATTTTTTGGTGAAATTGTGATTCGCCTTTTATACTAACAGTGATATTTAAAGAACTAATTTTTTGTCCATATTTAAGGTCTTCCTCTAAAATTAACCCTCTCATTAATACAGGTTGTTTTAAAATATAATACCATGAGTATGGTTTGCGAATATTTCTTTTATCCGGTTCACTAATGTTAACATTAGCATGATTTAATAAATTGGGTTGCTCTAACAACATTCTCTTTTCTTTGAACCCCATTAAAGCTGCAGAATCAATAGGATGAATTAAACCCCTAGAATCAGGAGGTATATTTAGTAATAGATTAGCGCCTCTACCAACAGTATTATAATAAATTTCTATCAGCTCATTTGGCGATTTTACTTTATCATTTTCTTCTTTGTGATAAAACCATCCTGGCCTGATACTTACATCAGATTCAGCAGGAATATAATTTGCACCTCGGTAATTTCCTTGTTGCAAAGTATCGTTTGGTGGTGCACCTAATCCTCTCTTAAAACCTGAAGTATCCAGCAAATTCCAATTAGTTGACAACTAATTGG
>JBKJQV010000218.1:0-7455 GCA_046593815.1 Sediminibacterium sp.
TACTTTGTTCGTCTCTACCTGCTTACAACCCGCGCTGCATAAGGGTTGGTAGCTCCAAAAGACGAAGGATATACGAACAAAACCTCGCTCAACCCCTAAAAACACCTATTTTTTGGATGTAGTAAACTGATTATCAATTAGTTATTGGGGGTTGTACAACCCCTTGCAACCCCCAACCTTTCTTTTATCCCCATAGTTTTGCATTGTAAAAAAATCACGAGTAAACCGGTCTGCAGCGGGAGTAACGATTTATAATACAGTTGGACATTTAATGATGGTAAAAAATGTAAGGCTGAGTGCGTTTAAAATATTCATTACTTGGTAAACCTAACTATAAATAAATTATCTGTGAATGATACAGTTTTTTAATAGAGATATGTAATATGAGCGAGAAGATTTTTAGGAACTTTATGATTGAATAATTTATTTCCCAGCTTTAACTTATTAATTCTTCTTATGCTGAACTGATTATGTCCTTTATAGTTAGAGAGATATATTAATTAATACATTCATTGGTGCAGATAGCAATATTAACCTTTGGAATAAAAGGGAAAAGTAAATAAATAAATTTCAGTATTAAAATTATTGATTTAGTAATTTCTTAAATAATTATTTATCATTTAAAAAAAAATATGAAACGCAATATTAAAAGCTTAATCGATTATTCAATGGGTGCAACTGATGGCGAAATTGGAAATGTAGAAGAATTTTATTTTGATGATGAAACCTGGACCATCCGTTATATGATTGTAAAAACGGGCGGCTGGCTTTCGGGTCGCAAAGTGCTAATTCCAACTGAAGCTTTACAAAAACCAGATTGGGACAAAAAAGAATTCCCTATTAATCTTACCCAAGAACAAATAAAAAACAGTCCAGATATTGATACTAATATGCCTGTTTCTCGACGTATGGAAATTGAATTATACGAACACTACCCATGGCAAGGATATTGGGGTAGTGCATTTTACGCAGGCAGCACATGGGGAGTTATGTCTCCCGCCCCAATTTTAAATTCTACTCAAGAATTTGTAAAGACTGAAAAAATTACCGCAGATGATCATCATTTAAGGAGTTCCCAGCAGGTTACAGATTATCAAGTGCACGCAACTGACGGTGATATTGGGCATGTAAATGATTTTATTATTGAAGACACAACTTGGCAACTCAAATACCTCGTTATAGATACACACAACTATTTTGGAGGCAAGAAAGTTTTAATTGACGTTAAGAATATTAAAGAAGTTAGCTGGGGGAAATCACAAATTATTTTATCTATTTCTAAAGAAGCAGTAAATGATTGCGTACTATTTGATGAATTAAAATATAACCATCCTGAAAGTGATAAATAAAAATCCTAAAAAGGTTGATCTAATATATTAATAAAGAAAATAGTAATTCACAGTTTTTAATTATTTATAAAGTTATGGAAACTCAAATAGTGTTGAAAGATAACGATGTAAAAAAAGAGAAAAAAAAATTGCATAAACTCTATATAGAGTTAGTGAAGTTACAAAAAGAGGTTATTGCTTCCGATCTTAAGCTCCTAGTAATACTTGAAGGAAGAGACGCCGCTGGTAAAGACGGAACTATAAAAAGAATTATTAAACACCTTAGTCCACGAGAAACAAAAGTAGTAGCATTGGGTAAACCTACCAATTTGCAGGAACGTGAATGGTACTTTCAGCGCTACACGGCACATCTGCCAGTATCAGGAGAATTTGTTCTATTCAACCGAAGCTGGTATAATAGACTAGGCGTAGAAAAAGTAATGGGATTTTGCAATCACAAGCAATACAAATCTTTTATTACAGAAGTAGAATCGTTTGAGAATGGACTTATTGAAGGAGGCTTTATTATTCTAAAATATTATCTGGATATCAGTAAAAAAGAACAAGCAAAAAGACTAGGTGACCGCAAGAAAGATCCTCTAAAACAATGGAAAATAAGTCCTGTTGACGCTGTAGCACAAAAGCACTGGAAAGATTATTCAGATGCTCGTGATGAAATGCTGATGAAAACAAATTTTAAACATGCGCCATGGTTTGTAATAAATGCGGATAAAAAGAAAAAAACTCGTATCGTTTTGATCTCTCATATCCTGCACCGTATGAAGTATAAAAATAAGCATGAAAAATTAGTATCGCACAATTATGGATTGATTGATCTGGCAACACCGGAGATTATTAAGGACAAGCTCTTTTGTTAATTAAATATATTTTAAAACTAAATAACTACAATTACAAATTAAAAACAAATTTATGAATATGTATAACGATTATAGTTTCTGGGGAATGCATTTTATCTGGTGGTTTATCTGGATGGTGTTACTATTCTGGATTTTCTTTACACCATGGAGTATTCCCGGAGAAAGAAGAAAAAAATATTCGCCCCTTAACATTTTGCAAAAGCGGTTTGCAGCAGGAGAAATAACAAAAGAGCAATATCAGGAGCATAAGAAAATATTAGAAACTGTTTAGCAAAAAAGTGGCCAGTATTTTTAAACATTTATTTAATAAATATTAAAATTAAAAAAGGGGCAATCAAAAAATTATATATAAAAGATGTATTAATAAAATAAAGGCTCCTGTTCCCTGAATGTTTTGGAACCTCGTTCTTCAAAAGATGTAAGAGGTTCTATTGGCTTGGCTAATACTAGAACAATTATTTCTTATGACTAACAAATCTATTTATGAAAAAATATCTCAGGGCTTAATAAATGGAGGATTAAAAATTTCATAACTAACAAAAATAAAAAAAATGAAAAAAATAAAATTTCTTGGCCTGTTGATCTTCGCAAGTATGTTGATTTTAACAGCATGTAATAATGGAAGTAAAGAACAGGCAGACGAAAGGAATGAAAGCGGAGCTACGGAAATAAAAAAGGATACTAGCTTATCTATGAGCAACAAAACAATAGATCAGAAAATTGAAGTAGGCAATAGCAAAATTAACGTTCCAGAATTAGTTAAAAACGAGCACATGAAGCGGTATCCTGAATCTAAATCGCAGCACATTGCTTGGGAAACAGAAAATGGTAATTATGAAGCAAACTGGGGCGGACAAGATGGTGAAGCAAATTCAGTTACATATACTCCGTCGGGTATTTTCGTTGAAATTGTAAAAGCAATTCCGCTAAACCAACTTCCGCAATCTGCCAATAACTATATAAATCAGCATTATAAAACTGCAAAGTTTGGCGATATTGGAAAGGTATTGGATGCAAAGGGAAAAACTTTTTATGAAGTTGAGATCAATGGAAAAGATGTAATCTTTGATGTAAATGGAAATTTTGTAAAATCAGAATAATTAAAAATTAGCTGTAAGTTAAAAGCTATTTCAATAAGCAAGCTTCTAATTGATAAAGAAAAGACACTCAAAGTATTTGTCGTACTATAATGCATGAATACAACAGAAAAAAATATTACTGTCAAATTACTCTATGGAAAAATAATTTCTGTAAGGGGCAGTGTAATAGATGTGGCTTTTGACAAAGATCTTCCACCAATTTATACTTTACTACGTTCGGGAAAAAACAAGCAAGTATCTATAGAAGTTTTATCACAACTGGACGTCCATAGTGTGCGTGGAATTGCATTGAACCCAACTCAAGGATTAGCCCGTGGTATGATTGTTGAAACGGATGGAAAAGAGTTGACTGTGCCTGTTGGTAAAAATATACTAGGTAGAATGTTCGATGTTTTTGGTAACACAATTGATCATCTAGAACCTTTACCAGAAGGCGAACGAAGAAATGTGCATCAGTCTCCGCCACCCTTATCAAAGAGAACCGTTAAATCTGAAATTTTTGAAACAGGTATTAAAGCTATTGACGTGCTTATTCCTTTGGAACGTGGCGGGAAAGCAGGTTTGTTTGGTGGAGCAGGTGTAGGTAAAACAGTGTTGCTTACAGAAATGATCCACAATATGGTTGGCCATAATAAAGGTGTAAGTATGTTCTGCGGTATTGGTGAACGTTGCCGCGAAGGCAATGAATTGTACAACTCCATGAAAGATGCTGGTCTGTTAAAAGACATGGTAATGTTGTTCGGACAAATGAATGAACCTCCAGGTGCACGTTTTCGTGTGGGTCATGCAGCACTTACCATGGCGGAATATTTTCGTGATGATGAACACCGAGATGTATTGTTACTGATCGATAATATTTTTAGATTTATACAAGCTGGTATGGAAGTATCTGGACTGATGGGACAAATGCCTTCACGGCTCGGTTATCAACCAACCATGGGGACAGAGTTGGCAGAACTAGAAGAACGCATTGCCTATACAGATGCGGGCGCAATAACTTCTATTCAAGCTGTATATGTGCCAGCAGATGATTTTACTGATCCAGCTGCAGTACATACCTTCTCTCATCTTTCCGCATCTATTGCGCTATCAAGAAAAAAAGCAAGTGAAGGTTTATATCCTTCTATCGATCTTCTTCAATCAAATTCAAAGATGGCAACGCCTGGTATAATCGGGCAAAAGCATTACGACCTTGCACAAAAAATTCGAGCAACGCTCGCACAGTATGAAGAATTAAAAGATATTATTTCTATGCTAGGTATGGAACAACTTTCGGTGCAGGATCGCAATGTGGTAAATAGAGCAAGGCGCATTGAACGATTTTTAACACAGCCATTTTTTGCTACAGAACAGTTCAGTGGTATTAAAGGTAAGCAAGTAAGTTTGAAAGATGCGCTGGATGGTTGCGATCGTATTCTGAAAGATGAATTTAAGGATTATCCTGAAAGTGCTTTTTATATGATTGGCTCGATAGATGAAGTGAAAAAAAAAGAAATGGGTAATACTAGCAATGCTAAGAATGATGAAATAAAAAAAGATAACAGCAATAATGAAAATGAAAATATTAATGCTACAAATAAAGAAAAAGTACAAGCCTGATTAAAATTTAATAAAAAATAATTTGTGAATCTTAAAATTCTTTTACCATATAAAATATTTGTTGACATAAAAAATGTAAGCAGTATTGTGATTGAAACAAGTGAAGGTTCTTATGGTTTGTTACCACAAAGACTGGATTGTGTGGCTGCATTGGTGCCAGGTATTTTTACTTATGAATCCGAAAAAGCTGGTGTACAATATGTAGCAGTTGATACAGGTGTAATGATAAAAGCTGGCGATCAGGTTTTGGTTTCAGTTCGCAATGCTGTTGGTGGAGTAGATCTGGGCAAGCTTGGCGAATTGATACAAAAAAATTTTAAAATGAAAGATGAAAATGAAAAGGAAGTAAATACGGTAGTTGCAAAATTAGAAAGAGGATTTATTTACAGCTTCGATAGACTTCGAAATAATTAATAATGGAACCTGCTTCAAATAATAAGGAAAATAATTTTTTCAGCAATGAGGTTGCAAGGAAAGAAAAACGGAAATTAAAAGCCTTTAATGAAAAGAATGGGGTATGGTTTGGATTAGGTATGATGGGCATGATTGGTTGGTCAATAGCATTACCCTCATTGCTTGGTGCGGCATTAGGAATTTGGTTAGATAAAACGCATCCTCAGTCTTTTTCTTGGACACTGAGCTTATTGGTTAGTGGAGTTTTAGTAGGCAGCATTATTGCATGGTACTGGGTGGACAAAGAAGATAAAGAAATGCATAACAATAAAGAAGAAAAAGATGAATGAAATTTCAAATATAGTATTACCATTTATTATTGGATTGTTGCTGGGTGTAATTTTTTTCGGGGGCCTTTGGTTTACAGTAAAAAAATTAGCTGCATCAAAAATTCCTGCACTACTAATGGTGGGCAGTTTTGTTTTTAGGATATGCCTTGTTTTGACTGGATTTTATTTTATAGGTGTAGGGGATTGGAAAAAATTATTTATTTGCTTGATCGGCTTTATTATAGCTCGTTTGGTAGTTATCAATTATACAAAATCTGTTGATGAAAAAACAACGCAAATAACAAAGGAGGTTGTTCATGAAGCTTAGTCCCGACCAAACTATTTACTGGCAACATGGTTTTATTACTATTAATCTTACCCTTGTTACAACATGGGCTATCATGCTGGTATTGATTTTAGCAGCTAGATTATTAACACGAAAGCTAAAAACAAGTAATGCCATTTCTCGCTGGCAATGTGTACTTGAAATGATTGTTACAGGCATCAATAAACAAATTAAAGATGTTGGCCTAAATCATCCCGAACAATATATCGGCTTTATTGGCACTTTGTTTCTGTTTATTGGTACAGCCAACTTATGCATTATTCTTCCTGGGTATACACCGCCGACTGCATCACTTTCAACAACAACAGCTATGGCACTTTGTGTATTTATTGCGGTTCCTTTTTTTGGAATTGAAAAAAGCGGAATTGTAGGTTATTTGAAATCATATTTGCAACCAACATTTATCATGTTACCCTTTAATCTAATCGGTGAAGTTTCTCGCACCCTTGCATTAGCTGTAAGATTGTTTGGAAATATTATGAGTGGCGGAATGATAGTAGCTATTTTATTAAGCATTTCGCCTTTTATATTTCCTGTAGTTATGAATGCGCTTGGCTTGCTTACTGGCTTGGTGCAGGCTTATATTTTCAGCATACTGGCAACAGTTTACATAGCTGCGGCAGTGCATGATGCAACAAAAACAGATAAACCTAATTTAATAACAAATAGTAAAATAAATAAAAATGGATAGTACAACTCTCATTGCCGTAGCATCAATTATAACTGCGGGTCTAACAACAGGTATTGGGTGTATGATGCCCGCATTGGGGGAAGGCAAAGCCGTATCATCGGCATTAAGTTCAATTGCACAACAACCAGATGCTGCACCTACAATTACTAGAACATTATTTGTGGGATTGGCCATGATAGAATCAACAGCAATTTACTGTTTCGTGGTTTCTATGATTCTGATTTTTGCAAACCCTTTTTGGAACCATATCATCTCAACTCATAAGTAATGAAAATAAACTGGTTCACAGTAATAGCGCAGATAATTAATTTTCTCATTTTGGTGTGGTTACTAAAAAAGTTTTTATACAAGCCAATTCTCAATGCCGTAAATGAACGGGAGAAAAAGATTACTGATCAATTAAAATATGCAGAAGATATAAAAGATGCTGCACAAAAAGAAAAGGATGATTTTATAAAGCAACACGAAGACTTTGATCAGAAAAAAAATGCATTAATGGATAAAGCTGTAGCGGAAGCAAATGCAGAAAAACAAAAATTAATAGACGGAGCAAAAGCCGATGCAGACATATTGCGGACCAAAATGGAAAAAGCAGATAAAGAAAAACAAGCCAGTGATAATGCAGAGATTACTAAAAAAACTCAAAAACAAGTTTTTGCCATTACAAGAAAAGCACTAACAGTTATTGCTTCAGTAAGCCTTGAAGAGCAATCGGTTAATACATTTATTAAGCGCCTAAATGGATTAAATGAGGATGAGAAGAAACAATTGAATGATACATTCAAATCTAA
>JBKJQV010000318.1:0-6108 GCA_046593815.1 Sediminibacterium sp.
ATAAACCCTTCGCTTTTAATTCTGAAAATACCAATTATCGCTACTGCAGTTATTACTATTGTAACCCCATAAACCAATTTTGTATGATGAAAAGCCCATTGCTCTACTTTCACCAACACTTTAGCTAAAAATGCATTATCTAAATAATGGGTATGTTTTTCTTTAGGAGGAGGCAAGAAACTTAATACAGGTGGAATAAAAATTAATGAGATGAAAAATAACATCAAAATATTAATTCCTGCAACTGCTCCAAACTCTTTTAATAAATCGCTTTTTGTTAATGCAAACACAGCAAAACCAATAGCAGCAGCTATATTACAGAACAATGTTACAATACCCATTTTACCTACCATATTTATCAATGCCTCATTTTTATTCCCCAATTCTCTAAAAGAAGTATGGTATTTATTTAAAAAATAAATACAATTTGGCACTCCTATTACCACTACCAATGGAGGAATTAATGCAGTTAACAAAGTAATTTTATATCCTAATAAAACCAATGTGCCAATACTCCAAACTACTCCCATTCCTACTACCATCAAACTCATGATCATAGCACTGAATGATCTAAAGAAAATAAACAAAGTAATTGCAGACAACAACAATGAGCCAATTAAAAACCAATTCATTTCATGTTTTAATCTATCACCAATAACCGTTCTTATATATGGCAAACCGCTTAAATGGAGTTTTGTTTTTGTTGCTTTTTCAAAATCTTTTGTTACAGAAATAATGTTGTTAATCATTATTGTTCTATACTTACTATTAATCGTATCCTTATCAACAGTTACTGCAATTAAATATGCATGTGTAGTTGGATTATATAATAAGGACTGATAAAAAGGTAGATTTTCAAAAACAGCTTTATCCTTATCCAAATCGATTTGTGATAAATAAGGATAATTAAATATTTTCTTTGGAATTAATTGCTGATTAATTGTGTCATTTTTTAAATCAAATGCTTGTGGCACACTTAAAACATCTTTTACTCCTGGTACTTTTTTTAAATCAGATTGTAACTTGGCAACTCTATTAAAATAAGGCACTTTAAAAAACTGTTTTGAATCAACGCCTATAACTAGGGTATTACCATCAGAGCCAAACTGTTTTAAAAAGTTTTGATAAGCAATATATTTTGGATTATCAGTAGGCAAAGCCCTAGTAAAATCAAAACTCAATTGCACTTTACTTGCATACCATCCCATAAACACTGTTGCAACTAAAAGAAACCCTAATAAAGCCACTCTAAAACGCAAAATTAACCCAGCTGTCTTAAACCACATGATACTACTAATGATGAGTTGCAAAGAAACTAAAAAACAGTTGATTTCTATTTCAAACTTAAAAATGGGTTTTTACTCCGTTATTTCACCGTATTTCTTGTAGTGATCCCTCTTTAGTAACAATTGTAGTATTTAAGGAGCTACATTTATCTATCCAATATTTATGAAATTCCTAGCTACCTCCATAATGCTAAGGATTATTTCCTTAATGTTTCCTGTTGATATAATTAGTCAAACCGGAAATACTTACTGCACCAATACAGCATTGGTTCCGGTTTTTAAGCAAGATTTTGGCCAATCGCCAAATTCAACTAATTCAACTATTGCTCCTCCCAATTCTACCAATTATAATTATGGAATAGTTGCCACCGACGGCAACTATATTGTTACACCAAGATTAGAAAACGCAAATAAATCAGATTGGACAAAAGGTGGTGATCATACAGGAAACCTAAATGGAAATTTTTTTCTAGTAAATGCTGGTGGCGGAAAAAATATTTTTCTTCAACAAACAGTTACTGGATTATGCCCCGGATCTAATTATAGTTTTTCTGCTTGGCTTGCAAATGTAAACACACCAAATACAAAAAATATTTGCGGAGTTGGTATCATTTATCCAAAAATAACTTTTAATGTAAAAGATACTTTCAATGTAATTATAGCAACTTATACAACAGATACATTACCTCTTTCTCAAAATAATGGGCCTGTAAATTGGATGAAATATGGGTTTCAATTTTCCTTGCCTGCATATACTGGTGCACTAAAAATAGAAATTATCGATTATTGGGGAGGTGGTGCTGCTTGCGGAAATGATGTTGCATTAGATGATATTGTTTTTGAAGCTTGTGTTCCTTTAATAACTATTGCATTAACAACTAACTCTAATAATGTTTGCCTTGGCGACTCGGCTAAAATGTTGTCGTCGTTGATTAATAGTCCTTATGTTAGTCCAGCTTATCTATGGCAACAAAGTTTAAATAGCGGTGTAAGTTGGAATGATATTGATACAGCTAAGGTTGGTAAAAATCGTTTTGAAATTTATAATGCTATTCCTGCAAATGGTGGGATTTATAGGGTACTGGTTGGACCTACAATCAATAATATTAAAAACCCTACTTGTGGAGCAATATCTAATGGAGTAGCATTTAATGTAAATCTTTTACCCAAAGTAAATCCAACAACAAATGCTCCTATTTGTAGTGGAAACGATTTATTAATCAAGTCAAATGCTTCTGGAGGTGCAGGAGCCTATTCAAAATATATATGGTCGGGGCCCTCAACATTTCAATTAAAGAATGCAGATTCTATTTTGAATGCTGTTCAAACTTTTAGAAGTGGAATGTATTCGGTAAAAGTTATTGACACCAATGGTTGTAAAGATTCATCTCAGATACTTATTCAAATTGATAGCACTCCTGTTATTAAAGTAGTAGCAATTACTGATTCTATTTGTTCAGGTTCAATAGCAACAATTGAAACTAAAAGCTCTTTACCAAATAATGAATTTTTTTGGAGTTCAACTCAAATTAGCGGGTCAACAAATTCAAATACAGGTTTTGCGAATCCAGATTTAACGGGTAAATATTCTTCAACTATTATTAATAACTCACTAGGAAATGCAAAAATAAAATACAGCATTTATTCAAAAAGTTCAAGCAATTGTATTAGTAAAACAATAGATACAACAATTACTATTCTTCCTATTCTAAGCATTGCCAATGCTGGCAATGATATTAATCTTTGTATTGGAACACGAACAGTATTAAATGCAAATACTCCTATTATTGGAAAAGGAGTTTGGAAGCAAATAAGTGGACCAAATAAAGCAATCTTTTTTGATAGTTTAAATGCTACTACTGAAGTGGATAGTTTAATGGCAGGTAGTTATTTATTTAGCTGGACTATTTCTAATGCTTGTGCTTCTTCTTCAGATACTGTTTTATTAAAGTATACTCCAAAGCCTCAACCAATATTTACAGTTTCGGATTCAATTGTTTGCGGACCCGTCAATTTACTTTTTAACAATAATACACTCAACAAAAACCAATACAATTATCATTGGGATTTTGGAAATGGTATAACCTCTTCTCTTGACGATCCTGCTGGTGTTGTATTTAATGCTTCTTCCTCGGGATTGGATACTATTTATACTATTAGGTTAAGTGCATACTCTAATTGTGATACAACTCAATATAGCAAATCAATTACGATTAAAAGAAAAGCTAAAACAGTCTTTACAATTACACCAAAAAATAATTGCTTTCCAATTAATGTTGAGTTCAATAACCAATCTACAGGAACTAATTCTTTTTATAAATTACTTTTTGGTAATGGTACAGATACTGTTATTAATAACAATAGTACAATTCCGTTTACCTATCAGTCTGCAGTAAACAAAAACTTTCAACCAACATTAATTATTCAAAACCAATGTGGAGTAGATTCAATCATTGGTAATGTTATTGGATTAGCTAATTTATTAAATACTCAACATGGATTATTAGATACTGCTATTTGTGGATTGCCATTTGTTTATTTAGTGAATAACTCAACTTCAGGCGCTAATCAATTTAGTTGGAACTGGGGCGATGGAAGTTCCAACAATACATCTAATACTAACGGAATTATACAACATACATATTTAGTAGCGGGGAATTATAACATAACGCATATCATCAATCATCAATGTGGCGATACAACAATCACTAAAAAAATTACTATTTACCCTTCCGTAAAAGCAATGATCAATCCTTTGCCAGCTGAAATTTGTTTTTCAGACAGTTTACTTCTTAAATCAAATTCAGATAGTACATTAAAATTTGTTTGGAAAATTAATAATAGTATTATTGATTCAACGCAATTAATAAACTATCGTTTTGCAAATACTGGAAATTTTTTAGCAACCCTTTTAGTTCAAAAAAATAATCCATTAAAAACTTGCTCCGATTCAGTAAACGCTTCAATTGTTGTAAACCCAAACCCTTCTTTAACCATTAGTGAATTAACTGATAGTATTTGTAGTGGCTTTAATGCTTATATTAATCTAAAAAGTTCATTATTAAATAGTCGGTTTTTTTGGAACTCTTCAACAGTTTCTGCAAATACAATTGGATGGCAAAACTCATCAAGTAATGATACGATTGGATTCAAAAAATATTTAATTATACTTAATAATCAATCTTATGGAAAAGTTAATCAGTCCGCTTATGCAGTCTCTCAAAAAAATTGTAAAAGCAATTCAGTTTACGCCGACATCATTGTTAGTCCTCTACCAGATATTGCTGTTACTGGCAGTGATATTCTTATTTGTGGTATTCCCAAAACCTCATTAAATGCTAATACCCCTACTGTGGGAAAAGGAGTTTGGAAGCAAATAAGTGGACCAAATAAAGTCATAATAATAGATAGTTTAAAAGCTTCAACTAGCATTGATGGATTAATTGCTGGTAGCTATTTATTTAGTTGGACTATTTCTAATTCGTGTGCTTCTTCCGCAGATACAGTTTCAGTAAAATACACTCCAAAGCCTCAACCAATATTTACAGTTTCGGATTCCATTGCATGCGGACCTGTAAAGCTGTTTTTTACTAACAACACTCAAAACAAAAACCAATACAATTATCGTTGGGATTTTGGAAATGGTATAACCTCTTCTCTTGACGATCCTGCTGGTGTTGTATTTAATGCTTCTTCCTCAGGATTGGATACTATTTATACTATTAGGTTAAGTGCATACTCTAATTGCGATACAATACATTTTAGTAAATCAATTACAATTAGAAGGAAAGTTTTTGCTCAATTTACAGTTTCTCCAAAAAGTACTTGTGCTCCCTTATTGGTAGAGTTTATTAATAAATCAGATGGAGTTAATATACAATCCCATCTTTTTTTTGGAGATGGAAAAGATACAATCATACAAAAGGGTTCAAGTATTTCACATGTGTACATTTCTTCAATATCAACAATTTATCAGCCATTAATAATTGCCTCAAATAACTGCGGTTCTGATACAGCATCAGAAATAATTCAAGCAATAGCAAACAAATTAATAATAAAAAATGATTTAAGAGATACGGCTATCTGCGGTTTCCCTTTTGTGTATAAAGCTAATAATGGAACTACAGGTTCAAACCAATTTTTTTGGAATTGGGGAGATGGAAATGCTACAACAACAAATACTACTGGAAACGAACAGCATAAATATCAACAGGCTGGAACTTTTACATTAACTCATCAAATAAAAAATATTTGCGGCGACACTACTATTACAAAAACTATTCGAATTTATCCATCAGTAAAAGCCAAAATAGAAACTTTTCCAAACGATCAATGCATTGGGGATTCAATTTTATTCAAAGCAATAGGAGATTCATCTGATTTGTATCAATGGAGAATTAATGACAGTATTTATAATAATATTTTACAGTTTAATAAACCATTTAGCAAAGAAGGAATTTACAATGTTCAATTGTTAGTTAGTAAAGTAAATACTGGATTAACCTGTGTTGATAGTACATTTCAGCAATTAAAAGTTGTTGCAAATCTAGAAGGAAAGGCAAATATTTTACCGATTTATGGAAACTGCATTCCACTTAAAGTACAGTTTATAAATCAATCAAAAAAATCAGTCTCAGTAATATGGGATATGGGTGATGGAAATGTTGTTACTGGAGATACAGCTCAATATTTATTTAAGAAATCTGGAAACTTCAAAATAAGAATGACTGCAACAAATGCAGGTGGATGCAATTATATTGATAGTGGTTCGGTACAAATCAAATCTCCAATTGGGAGCATTCAATATAAAGGAGGCTTGTAT
>JBKJQV010000051.1:0-6893 GCA_046593815.1 Sediminibacterium sp.
ATTGAACAAACGATTTATCAAATTGGCCAAAAGTATTTATAACTTATAGTTATAGGTTATAATGATTTATAATTAATTTAGTTATATTCAATAATTAGATTTGCATTGTGCAATCAATTATTTCAACAGATACAAGACTACAATACTTGTATTGCTATAAATGCAATAAGCAGTTCAATTATCAACAAACACAGTCGTATGCAACTTGTTGTAATGTGCCACTTTTAGCACAATACAACTTAACTCCAATAGCAAAAAATATTCTTAAAGATAGACCGCCAACAATTTGGCGATACAAGGAGTTTTTACCATTAATCGACCCTCAATACATGGTAAGTTTGGGTGAAGGTTATACTACTATTCATCATTTGGAGAAGCTTTCAAAAGCGATTAATTGTAGCAGGATATTATTAAAAGACGAGGGTGAAAATCCAACTGGTTCATTCAAAGCTAGGGGGTTAAGTGTTGCTATTTCAAAAGCAAAAGAATTAGGAATTGAACATTGCATTATTCCAACGGCTGGCAATGCAGGTGGAGCTTTAAGTGCTTATGCTGCAAAAGCAAATATTAAAGCAACAGTAATTATGCCAAAACATACTTCATCTACATTGAAAGATGAATGCAAATTGTATGGAGCAGAATTAATTGAAGTTGATGGACTTATTGATGCATGTGGCAAATTGGCCAAAACCATTGCTGCTCAGACTGGTGCATTCGATATGAGTACGATGAAAGAGCCTTATAGAATTGAGTGCAAAAAAACATTAGGATATGAAATTGCTGAACAATTAAATTGGCAACTCCCAGATGTAATTATTTATCCTACTGGTGGAGGAACTGGGCTAATTGGAATGTGGAAAGCTTTTAAAGAAATGATCAACTTAGGATGGATTACCAATAAATTACCCAAAATGATAATAGTACAAACAGAAAATTGCAACCCAATGATTCAAGAATTTGAAAACGGAAAAGTTTTATCTAGCTTTTCACCAAAAGCAACTATAGCAAGTGGATTAGCTGTGCCCTACCCTTTTGCAAACGAATTAATTCAATCAGTTGTTAGCGAAAGTAACGGAACAGCAGTTACTGTTTCTGAAACTGAAATGATTGAAGGAATTGATAAAGTTGCCCGTTTAGAAGGGCTGATTTTATCTCCTGAAGGAAGTGCTTCATTTATGGGACTTAAAAAGTTAATTGAAAAGGATTATATCAAGGAAGACGAAACAGTACTTTTATTTAATACAGGTTCTTGGTATAAGTATAGATAAAAGAGTTAAATATGGTTACTACTTCCAGTGCTATTTTCTGATAGCAGTTAATTTGGATATTTTATTGTTTGTAATTTCGTAAATGAGTACAATTTCTACGGGTTTATCCGAGCCTACTCTTCCAACTATTCTTTCATAGTCAATCACTTTATTACCATACACAATTCGTTTTAGTATTGATGAATGCAACTTTGGTGAAGCATCAAATACTTTTTTATAAAATATTTTAATTGCTTCAAATCCACTAATAGAAGGTTTACTATCTCCTAAATTATACAATGCAATATCAGAAGTAAAAGATGCCATAAAACCATTGATATCTCGATTATTATATGCTTTCAAATTTTTTTCTATAATTTTTTCTGGAGTAGTAGATTGAGCAAAAAGGCAAATTGATCTAGACAATAAAAAAAGACCTATTGTGATTGTATAAAAATATTTCATGATCTTATTATTTTTGAATTGGAATAGGTTTTAAAACAGTTTTCTCCCAATTTTGCATTTTCAATTTAAGCTGTTTAAAAATTTTAGTTTGAAGTTCTTTCAAATTATTTAATTCAGCTGGATCGTTGTATAAATCAAATAAATATTCTTCTCCATTTTCATCTTTTAAAAATTTAAAGTTCCCATTACGAACAGCTTTTTGATTGCTTCTTTGTGATACGCGCCAATAAATTGTTCTTTCTTCCTCTCTTGATTTTTTTAATAAAATGGGTATTAAATTTATTCCATCAACCAAAAAGCCCTTCGGCTGTTTAGCACCAGCTAATGCTGAAATAGTTACATTCCAATCAACAGTACTCAACACTTGGCTACTTGTACTTGCTGGTTTTATTTTACTTGGCCACCAAACAATAGCAGGTACCCTTATTCCTCCTTCCCATAATCCCATTTTCTTGCCTTTGTAAATTCCCATATCGGAATATATTTCTCCTCCATTATCACTGGTAAAAATCACAATAGTATTTTTTGCATTTTTAGATAGTTTTAATACATTCATTATTTTACCGATCGCATCATCTAAACTTTTCATCATTGCTGCATATTTTTCAAACGAACCTCCTTCTTTCCATTTACTATCATTTTCTCCAAATAATAATGCGGAATCATTCGGACCTTGCCACGGCCAATGAGGTGCATTGTACATAAGTGAAAGAAAAAAAGGTTTTGTATGTTTTTTCTGAATTATTTGGATGGCTTTATCGGTTAACAAATTAGTAAGATAACCTTTCTGTTGCACTGGTGATTCATTTTCATACAAATCATTTGCACCAAAATCAGGAGAACGATGTTCAACATAATCTACTCCACCACCATTCATTCCAAAAAAATAATCAAACCCATTTTTTCTGGGAGAATTAGAAGGATTAAAACCTAAGTGCCATTTTCCTACTAGAAAAGTTTTATATCCTACTTTATTTAAATTTCGAGCAATACTTGGAGACGATGGCAGTAAACCAACAAGACTATCTTTAGCCGTCCAATCTAGTGGCTCATATAAACCAACAGTGGTTTTAGCTGGATGCATTCCGGTTATAAATGCTGTTCTTGTTGGCGTACAAACAGGTGCGGATGCATATGCATTCAAGCATTTGATTCCTTCCTTGGCCAACAAATCTATATTAGGTGTTTGATAATCTTTTCTTCCGAAACAACTTATATCAGCATAACCTAAATCATCCGTCATAATATAGATAATATTGGGTTTTTGAGCATTTAAAAAAAATCCTCCAGTAGAGCAAATGAATACAGTTAATAATAATTTCATATACTTCTATAAATAGGCAAACCCCTTCTATTGAGCAAATAGTTCATTTAATAATACCATTGTTAAATATAAGCCTGAATTTGGCAAAATCCCTAGGCTTTGCATTTTAGTTATATCTTCCTTATCTTAGGCGCGTAAAAATTAAAGAAATAACAAGTATCATTAATAATTAAAAAAATAACAAGCATGAAAAAGTACAGTTCTGGTGTTTTATTTGGAAAAGAATTAGAGGCATTGTACAATGATGCTAAAGACAACCAATTTGCATTACCTGCTGTAAATACTATCGGCACAAATACTATAAATGCAACATTAGAAACTGCTGCAAAAGTAAACTCTCCTGTAATCATTCAATTTTCTAATGGGGGCGCTCAATTTATTGCTGGAAAAGGAATGCCAAACGATGCACTTCAAGGAAATATTTCGGGTGGAGTTTCCGGAGCATTACACATTCATAACGTTGCAAAATATTATGGTGTACCAGTAGTATTACATACCGACCATGCAGCAAAAAAGTGGTTGCCATGGATAAGTGGTTTGATAGATGCAGGTGAACAATTTTATAAAGAAAAAGGACAGCCATTATTTAGTTCTCATATGTTGGATCTTTCCGAAGAACCAATAGAAGAAAATATCCATACTTCTGTTGAGTTTTTTAAACGTATGGCTCCATTGGGAATGAGTATCGAAATTGAATTAGGTGTTACTGGAGGTGAAGAAGATGGAGTTGATAATAGCGATATTGAGAACGATAAGTTATATACACAACCACAACACGTTGCTTATTCTTATACTGAATTAGGCAAAGTAAGTAATATGTTTACTATTGCTGCAGCATTTGGTAATGTACATGGAGTTTACAAGCCAGGCAACGTTGAATTGCGTCCTGAAATTTTGAAAAATAGTCAGGATTATATTGAAAGAGAATTAAAAACTGGCAAAAAACCTGTCTATTTTGTTTTTCATGGCGGAAGTGGCTCACCTCAACACCAAATTAGGGAAGCTATAAGTTATGGCGCCATAAAAATGAATATCGACACCGATCTTCAATGGGCTTTTTGGGAAGGAATTCAACAATATTACGTTAAAAATGAAGGCTATCTACAAGGCCAATTAGGCAACCCTGAAGGTACAGATAAGCCAAATAAAAAATACTATGATCCTCGTGTATGGTTGCGTAAAGGAGAAGAAACTTTTTCAAAACGTTTAGAAATAGCTTTTGATGATTTAAATTGTATCAACAGAAATGCTTAAAACTCCTGCTGTATTGGATTAACTATGATTATTATATGAACTTCTGCATTAAATTTGCAGTTGTAGAATTTTAATTATCTTTTCGTCCCCCAATAGTATTGCCAAAATGAAAAAAGAAATAGAAGAAGATATAGAATCAAATTTAGCTGGCGCCGAAGAAACCCAACAATCTGAAGTAAGCAAATCTCGATGGTTTACTCGTAAACGAAAAGGAATATTAACTTCAACTGCAGATAAAAAAGAAACTCCTGAGGGTTTATGGAATAAATGTCCAGAATGTAATTTGATATGTACAACTACAGAACTCAGAGAAAATTTATTTGTTTGTCCAAAATGCAATCACCATCATCGAATTGGAAGTGAAGAATATTACGATATTCTTTTTGATAATCAATCATATACCGAACTATTTGATAATATAAAAAGTAAGGACCTTTTTGGGTTTACCGATTTAAAAAATTATCAAAAAAGATTAGATGATATTCATGCGAAAACCGATTTAAAAGATTCAATGAGAGTTGCGGTTGGAAAAATAAATGGAGAAGAAATTGTTATAGCATGTATGGATTTTGAATTCATTGGAGGATCATTAGGAAGTGTGATGGGAGAAAAATTTAGCAGAGCAGTTGATTATTGTATACAACATAAACTTCCTTATTTGGTAATCAGCAAAAGCGGTGGAGCTAGAATGATGGAAAGTGCATTTAGTTTAATGCAACTAGCAAAAACAAGTGGAAAGCTTTCGCAATTAAGTGATGCTAAACTACCATATATCTCTTTGCTCACCGATCCTACTTTTGGAGGCATATCTGCAAGCTTTGGCATGTTGGGTGATTTAAATATAGCTGAACCTGGCGCTCTTATTGGGTTTGCTGGTCCTCGCGTTATAAAAGAAACGATCAAAAAAGATCTACCTGAAGGGTTTCAACGCAGTGAGTTTTTATTGGAACACGGATTTTTAGATTTCATTGTTGATAGAAAAAATTTAAAAGAAAAGCTCTCTCTAATAGTACAATTATTTCGAAATTGAGCATGCACAACCGTCAGGCTTATTTTAATTATTTCATAGATGATAAATATGAAGCTGGAATTGCTTTGCTGGGTACAGAAGTAAAATCTATACGTGAAGGCAAGCTCAGTTTTAATGATGCATTTTGTTTAATAGATGATGGTGAACTTTGGGTACGCGGATTATACATTGCAGAATACTCTCATGGTACTGTAAATAATCATATTGCCGTACACGACAGAAAACTTTTATTACATAAAAGAGAAATCAATAAGATTACATTAAAACTTAAGGATAAAGGAATAACCATCATTCCATTAAAAGTTTTTTTTAATGAAAAACGAATGGTAAAAGTAGAAATAGGATTAGCCCGAGGAAAAAAATTGTTCGACAAAAGAGATACCATTAAAAACAGGGATGTTGCCAAAGAAATAAAGCGACATCTCGGGTAAATGAAGGATAATTTATACTGCGGGTTCTTGTTGACTTAAACAATGAAAACTTCCCAAACCCCAAATAATATCTGTAGAATCGATCCCCACTACTTCCCTATCTCTAAATGATTCAGCAATAATTTGTAAAGCAATATCATCTTTAAGTGATCTAAAAGTTGGAACAATTACATGAGCATTACTAATATAAAAATTAGCATAAGATGCCGGCAATCGTTGATCTTCATAAATTACAGGATCAGGCATTGGCAATTCTATAATATTCAATTGTTTACCGCTCAACAAACGCATTTGCTTTAATTGTTGAAGATTATCTTTCAACAATTGATAATTCTGGTCTTGCTTATTTTCTTCAATTACAGTAATTACGGTGTCTTCATTTACAAACCTTACAGTATCGTCTATATGCCCGTCAGTATCATCACCAACAATTCCATCATTAACCCATAATACTTGTTTCACACCATAAAAATCGAACAAGTATTTCTCTATTTGAGATTGATTTAAATGTTGGTTTCTGTTTTCATTTAATAAGCAACATGTTGAAGTAATTAAGCTACCAGCTCCATTAAAATCTACCGATCCGCCTTCCATAATAATACTAGGATTATAAACCGGTATATTAAAATGTTTGCCAATTAAAGTTGGAATTACATCATCTAAATCAAATGGAGGATATTTATTTCCCCATGCATTATAGTTCCAATCAACAATTACTTTTTTTTGTTCAGCAGCTGGATTAATTAAAAATGCAGGTCCATGATCTCTACACCAAGCATCGTTGGTTGGATGCATAAAAAATTCAACCTGACTCAAATTTACACCAGCATGTTCTAAATGTGTTTTAGCAAAAACTTCCATTGCCGAATTGGCAACATTGATACGAACTTTTTCGCTTTGAGCAAGGTATTTTACAAATAAGGAATAACTTGGATAAATGCTTTCGATTTTACCTGGCCAACTTGCTTCTTTATGAGGCCAACTTAACCAAGTAGCTTCATGCTTTGCAAATTCTGCAGGAAAGCGATAGCCTAATGCGGCAGGAGTCAGTGAGTCTGAAAAATTGAAATTCATTTATCTTAAAGTTTTTCTTATTGCATTTATCATTATAGGTTTAAAATTCTCATTTGTAAAATAACTTC
>JBKJQV010000125.1:0-2635 GCA_046593815.1 Sediminibacterium sp.
GAATTACTTTTCCTTTAAATTTTGCGAATTTGGGCATGGTACTTTTTTTATTGGTTGATTGTAGAAGTTTTGTCCAATTAACATCTTCATCACTTAAAATATTCCCTGGTGCTAGAAACGAGTATAAAGTTTCCAAATAATTAAACGTAAATAAACTTCCGATATCATTCAAACTTGCAGATAATTCACCTTTTTGAGCGGCAATTGATAAAAATGAAGCTTTTTGTTCTAGAAATAACATTTTACAATTGATTTGATACAAATCAATAAAACCCCTCGACTGAAGCAAAGGTTCAATTACAGTTGTATCATCCAAAACATTATTTGATAAGGTAAAATCAATTCCATTACAACAATCACTAAAAACACCATTTAACCTAGCACCCATACCTACTATTGAAGTGTAAATATCATTTGCCGACATTGTTTCATTTCTTATTCCGGCTAACCATGCTTTGTACTTAGAGCTTTCCCATTTCTTTTTGTCCTTATCTGGAATAAGAAAAAAATTAGGGTATGGGTCGGGGTCATCATCATCATTTCTATTAAAGCCATGCCCTGTATAATGAAACATTATTATATCGTTTGAATTGGCATTTTTTTCAAGTGAACTAAGTGCCAATTCTACACCTTTTCTGCTATATGAATCTCCTCTTACAATTAAAGTGTCAAGTGGAATATTTATTTTTTTTGCTATTAAAGAATAGGCCGTAACTAAATTCTTTAAATCCTTATTACAACCTTCACCAATTTTTTCATCAAATAAATCTGCAACTATTACAACATGTAAAACCGGATTGTGTGCAACTAAATTTGTTGAATTTAAACGAATCAAATTTTTATATTCTGCATATATTGGCTCTGTTTCATTAAAATAATTTTCTAATACCTGTTTAGATAATTTGTTTTTCGAAATTGTTTTTGGAAACGCTAAAAAGTCTACTATAACAGTATCTGAACCATAAATAATCGATTTCCAAGGTTTGTATATCCCCAAAGGATTTCTCTTTAATATGATGGCATTAGGTTTAGCAGTATAAGCTAAATTTCCTTTTATCAGTTTCGCATTGATAGGTTTTGCAATCCAATAGAAACTATCTAATAAACCAGATTTACTTATGAAAACGGTAGATTTTAATTGATAAAGCGTGATTGATTGTTTTTTGGTTATAGAATCATATGCACGTAGTCGAAAATTGTCTATATCATCTGAACTTCTTACCAATAAACCGCTAATTGATATTTCGGGTTTATTTATTGGTGATGGAAAACGAATTTCATCAAAAGTTTGCGTAAATCCGCATAAATAATGAGTTAAAAAAGAAAGCAACAAAAGGGATTTTTGTTTTTTCATATTTATCTGATTAATTTTCTATTTGTAAGTAAATTAATCAAAATAAATGATTTTCGATTTACTTATCCTAATGTATTATAATTGCATTTATGAAAAATAGGATAATTGTACTATTATTTTTTTGTATACCTACTCTACTTTCTGCACAATTAAAAAATATTGACAGCCTATTAAATGTATTACAAAGACAACACTCTGATTCAAATAAAGTAAAAACATTAAATGAAATTGGAATTAATTATAGTCAATTTTTACCTTCAAAAGCTATCATTTATTTAGAAGAAGCCTACAATTTGGCGGTGAAACTAAAATTAACCGAACAAGAATTAAAAGCTTTAAGCTTAATGGCCAATACCTATAATAGTCTTGGTAATTACAATAAAGCAACAGATATTTCTTTGAAACAGTTACAGGTTCTCGAAAAAGTAACTAATCCAAAAAGACTAGCAATTGTATTAATGAACCTCGCAGTTTATTATACTCAACAAACTGATTATTCTAGAGCATTGTATTATTATTTAAAATCAGATTCGGTAATTGTTCAAAATAAGATACCCGGATTAAACTATAATATTTCGCAAAACTTAGGAGATTTATATGATCGATTAAACAAAAACGATTCTGCATTTTTTTATTATAGTAAAGCACTTTCAATAGCGAATACATTGAAAGATAATGACTTTATTGGTGCATCTTATATTGGGCTTGGCAATTGTTTTGCAAAGCAAAATTACAATCAAAAAGCAATTGAATATTATCATATTGCTTTATTACAATTAGCAAAAGCAAACGACAATGATCTTTATTGTGAAACAACAATAAACCTAGCCAATTTATACTTTAAAGATAAAATATATGATTCAGCACTTTATTATGGGCATTTAAATTTATACACCGCTATTAAATCGGAATTCCCTGTAAGAATTAAAGACGCATCTTCATTTTTAGGTGCTTTTTATAAAAAAAATAACAACAGCGATAGTGCTTTATTTTATTTTGAAGAAACAGAGAAGTTAAAAGATACCATCAATAGTCAAGAAAAAATAAAAGACTTTCAATTAAAAACCATTAATGAAGATATCAGGCAAGCAGAATTAGCCGAAGCCAAAAGAAAAGAAATGGAAGAAAGAAGTCAACAATTACAACTATTATTAATTGGAATTTTTATCCCGATTTTTTTCTTGCTAACCTTATTATTAAGTAGTAGAAAAATACATATAAGGGCAATTAAAACACTAGGTATCATTTCACTTTTGTTATTTTTTGAGTATATCACCTTAC
>JBKJQV010000200.1:0-8036 GCA_046593815.1 Sediminibacterium sp.
GTTGCCAGCTAAATAAACTTTTTCACCAACTTCTATTTCTTCAACTTCTATTTTAGCACCCGCTGCTAAAATTATTGATAAAGTGGCATCCATAATTTCTGGTCCTATGCCATCACCTTTTGCTACCGTAATTTTTGTCATTCGTTGTTGTTTTAAAATTAACTGTACAAAATTGCAAGACTTAATTCATATATATTTATTTATGTTTGTAATGCAATACATAAAATTAATTTATGAACTATACCTTAAATCAACTTCAGATATTTCTGAAAATTGTTCAAACAGAAAGTATTACTAGGGCTTCAGAAGAGTTACACTTAACTCAACCTGCAGTTTCAATTCAACTTAAAAATTTTCAAGGTCAATTCGAAATACCATTAACTGAAGTAGTTGGAAGAAAAATTTATATAACAGACTTTGGGAGAGAGATAGCCGAAGCAGCAGAAAATATTATTAATCAAGTTTATGCTATTAATTATAAAACATTGGCTTATAAAGGACAATTGACTGGGCGATTAAAAATTTCAGTTGTTTCAACAGGGAAATATGTAATGCCCTATTTTCTTGCTGATTTTATGAAAGTAAATGATGGTATAGAGTTGATGATGGATGTAACCAATAAAAATAAAGTAATTGAGAGTTTAGAAAATAATGAAGTTGATTTTGCTCTTGTTTCTATTTTACCCAAAAATCTAAATATCGAAAAACTAGATTTATTGCAAAATAAATTATACTTAGTAGGTAGTTCAATTACAAAAATTAATCTTCATGTTAAAACCAAAGACATTTTTGAAAATCTACCAATGATTTTTAGAGAAAAAGGCTCTGGAACAAGGCAAACAATGGAGAATTTTATCGAAAAAAATAAAATTTCTGTTTTAAAGAAAATGGAACTAACCTCTAATGAAGCAGTTAAACAAGCCTTGATTGCTGGATTAGGAAATTCAATAATGCCATTGATTGGAATAAAGAATGAATTACAGAATAACGATTTGCAAATTATCCCAGTAAAAGGACTTCCAATAAAAACTACTTGGAGTTTGATTTGGTTAAAAGGCAAAAAACATTCGCCTGTTTCGTTATCATTTTTAAATTATTTAAAAAAGGGAAAAGTAAAAATTGTGCAAGATAAATTTAATTGGTACGAGCAGTATTAAACTGTTTTAGCAAATGCCACTGAATGAATGGCATCACTTATTTCTTTAATTAGGTTGATGTCTTTTTCTATTGCATTGCCTACAACAATTACATCGGCTCCAGCTTTACAATTTAAGTATGCTTTTTCAGGATTTGTAATTCCACCGCCAACTATTAAAGGAACATCTATATGCTGGGCAACTTTTTGAATCATTTGCTCAGTTATTGGTCTTTTAGCACCGCTTCCAGCATCCATATAAATCAATTTCATACCCAACATTTCACCAGCCATAGCAGTACACATAGCTATTTCATTTTTATCTGCAGGAATAGGTGTTGCGTTTGATATGTAAGAAACTGTTGTAGGAGCTCCACCATCAATAACCATATAACCTGTAGGCATAATTTCTAAACCACTCTTTTTTACAAAAGGGGCACTAATTACATGTTGTCCAATGAGTAATTCGGGGTTTCTTCCAGAAATTAAAGAAAGATATAAAAGCGCATCTGCAAAAGAGCTTACTTGTGATGGTGAGCCTGGAAACAGCACTACGGGTATGTTGCATGATAATTTAATCTGTTGTATACATTCATCTAAATGACTAGATATTACCAAACTTCCACCAACAAAGAAATAATCCACTTTTGCCTCGATTCCCAATTGTACTAGCTGTTCTATAGCTACTTTGTCTACCTTATCTGGGTCAATTAACACCGCAAACGACTTATTACCCAGCTTTTTGCTTTTTGTAAATTGATGATAAATGGCTTCTTTCATTGCTGTTACTACTTCTAATTGGTGCAAAAATGCAGAAAAGTTTCCGTTGTTTGGTCAAAAATGAGTTTTTTAGCCTTTTTAATTGGTTAAACTAACTTGTTTAAACTTTTTTATTAATAAAAAGTGCAAAATCCAACGTATTATTTTATCCATATATTTTTCTACACCTGTGTATAATCGAGCAAAATCAATTGGGATTTGAGGTACGAATTTATCCACCTTCCTTATCCACAACCTGTGCATATTTACGGTATTGATTTATGCGAATGGAAAGATATTTTCGTCAACCGTCTTAACAATTTATTAATAAATGGGTGGAAATCTAAAAACAACGTTCTAAATCGACACAACCATATGCCTAACCCACGCACAAACAAAGGCCTTCAATTCAGCCGCCGCTTTACAAAAGAGGGTGTAAGCCCTTACGACATGTTCGAGTATGATTATCGCGATAGTATAATCAAAAACCCGAATGGAGAAAAAGTTTTTGAAATGAATAATGTAGAAGTTCCCAAACAGTGGAGCCAAATTGCTACAGATATTCTTGCTCAGAAATATTTTCGTAAAGCAGGTGTTCCACAAGCAGATGGCTCTCTAGGAAGAGAAACCAGCGTAAAGCAAGTTGCTCATCGTATGGCTCATTGCTGGCGAGTTTGGGGAGAGCGTTATGGCTATTTTGCAGCAGAAAATGATGCTCAAGTATTTTATGATGAATTGGCATACAGCATTCTTAATCAAGCATGTGTTCCCAATTCTCCACAATGGTTTAATACAGGTTTACATGAAGTTTATGGTATTACCGGAAAACCTCAAGGACACTACTTTGTAGATCCTAAAGATAGTAAATTAAAAAAATCCACCAATGCATATGAGCGTCCACAACCTCATGCCTGCTTTATTCTTAGCGTAAGCGATGATTTAGTAAATGAAGGTGGAATTATGGATTTATGGACTAGAGAAGCACGTATTTTTAAATACGGATCCGGTGTGGGAACCAACTTCTCTCAAATTCGAGGTGGTGGCGAAAAGTTAAGTGGCGGTGGTACTTCTAGTGGATTGATGAGCTTTCTTAAAATAGGCGATCGTGCTGCTGGCGCAATCAAAAGTGGTGGTACAACAAGAAGAGCAGCTAAAATGGTTTGCTTGGATTTAGATCATCCAGAAATAATGGAATTTATTAATTGGAAAGTTGGAGAAGAAAAGAAAGTTGCTGCGCTAGTGGAAGCTGGTTATGATAATGGATACGAAGGAGAAGCTTATGCAACTGTATCCGGACAAAACTCTAATAATTCGGTACGTATTCCGAATGAGTTTTTTAAAGTATTAGCTGATGGAGGTGATTGGGAATTAAAAGCAAGAACTGATGGTCGTGTAATGCAAAAAATTCCTGCTGCAAAAGTATGGGAACAAATTTCTTATGCCGCTTGGCGTTGTGCTGATCCTGGTACTCAATATGATACTACTATCAACGAATGGCATACTTGCCCTAAAGGTGGTCGTATCAATGCTTCTAATCCGTGCTCTGAATACATGTTTTTAGATAATACTGCATGTAATTTAGCTTCAATCAACCTTCGTAAGTTTCATAACGATGATAATAATATTTTTGATGTTGAAGGATTTGAATACACAACTCGCTTATGGACTACCGTTCTTGAAGTATCGGTTTTAATGGCTCAATTTCCTTCAAAAGAAGTAGCGCAGTTATCATACGATTACAGAACCTTAGGTCTTGGTTTTGCTAACTTAGGTTCAATGTTAATGGTTAGTGGTATTTCTTATGATAGTGAAGAAGCTCGCGGTATTGCTGGTGCAATCTCTGCAATCATGACTGGTGTTGCTTATAAAACATCAGCAGAAATGGCTTCATTCTTAGGTGCATTTGATAAGTACGAAGAAAATAAAGAAGATATGCTTCGTGTTATGCGAAACCACCGTGCTGCAGCATATGATGCACAAGATGCTTACGTTGGAATAGAAATTAAACCTCAAGGAATTAAAGCGCAATACTGTCCCGATTATATGTTGAAAGCTGCAACACGTGCTTGGGATGATGCAGTACAATTAGGAGAGAAACACGGATACCGAAACGCACAAACAACTGTAATCGCTCCAACTGGAACTATTGGTTTAGTAATGGATTGCGATACAACAGGAGTTGAACCAGACTTTGCATTAGTGAAATTTAAAAAATTGAGTGGTGGTGGATATTTTAAAATCATCAACCAATCTGTTCCACAAGCATTAAAAAATCTAGGATATAACGAAAAAGAATCATTGGCTATAGAACAATATGCTGTTGGTACTGCGAGTTTCGAAAATGCTCCATTCATTAATAATGTAAGCCTTGCTGCAAAAGGATTTACAACTGCTGAAATAGAAAAACTAAATGGAGCCGCTCGTTCTGCTTTTGAAATCGGATTCATTTTTAATCGTTTCACCTTAGGTGATGAGTGTATGCAACGTTTAGGTTTTACCGAAGCCGAATATGTTGATTGGAGTTTTAATTTGTTAGAAGCTATTGGATTTACCGAAGAACAAATTGATGCTGCAAATGATTATGTATGCGGAACAATGACTATTGAAGGTGCCCCTTTATTAAAAGAAGAACACTTACCTGTTTTTGATTGCGCAAATAAATGTGGTAAAAAAGGAGAAAGGTACATTCATGCATACGGTCATATCCGAATGATGGCTGCTTGCCAACCATTCCTTAGTGGTGCTATCTCTAAAACTATTAACCTGCCTCATGAAGCTAGTGTAGAGGAAATTGCTGATTGTTATTTGATGAGTTGGCAGTTGGGATTAAAAGCAAATGCTTTGTATCGTGATGGATCTAAATTGAGCCAACCACTTAGCAATAAATCTGAGAAGAAGAAAAAAGCAGGTGATACAGCAGAAGCTGCTGTTGAAGTTGCAGAAGAAATTTCATCAGAATCAAATATTGTAGACCTCAGTAAACTAACAGTTGATGAGTTGTTAGAAGAAGTGCAAAAGCGCATGACTGCCTCAACTGATACTAAATTAAAACGCCAACTCTCTGGAATTGTAGAGAAAAAATCATTACCAGCAAAGCGTAGAGGATTTACACAGAAAGCAAAAATTGGTGGTCAAGTTATTTTCTTAAGAACTGGCGAATACATGGATGGTACTTTAGGAGAAATATTTATCGATTTAGCTAAAGAAGGTTCAACACTTCGCAGCTTTATGAACTGTTTCTCTATAGCAATATCTGTTGGATTACAATATGGTGTTCCTTTAGAAGAGTTTGTTGAAAAATTTGTATTTACTAAGTTCGAACCATCTGGTATGGTAGATCATCCAAATATTAAAACAACTACTTCATTGGTTGATTTTATTTTCAGATCATTGGCCTATGAGTATTTAGGTAGAACAGATTTAGTGCATGTACTAGATAAACCTCAGGTTGAAAATACAGGGGAAGGAGATGGAGAATCAATATTTATGGGAAAACCTGAATTGAGTAGTATTCGAGTTACTGCACCTTCAGCAAATGCAACTCCATCTGCTACACCTCAATCGCAAAAATTACAACGCGCAACTTCATTTAAAGGAGATGCTGGAATGGATGCAGTAACTGCAGCAGCAAAATCAATGCAAAGCGATTCTCCTGCTTGTAGTACTTGCGGACATTTAACTATAAGAAGTGGAACTTGTTACAAATGTTTAAACTGTGGCACCAGCATGGGTTGCAGTTAATTATCAAAATTTAGTCATTGCCATTTGAAAGATAACGTCCCGATTTTTTCGGGACGTTTTTTATTTTAGGATAGTTTGTTTTCTAATGCTTCTTGTACCAATTGATTGAGAGAAATGCCGTGTTGAGTTGAATAGGTAAATGCTTTTTGGTGTAATTCTTTTTTTATTCGAACATTAAAAGACCCTTTGAGAGATTTAAGTATGGGTTTGTTCTGGGCCTTACAGGTAGCTTCATAATCAATAGCAGCCTCTTTAAATGCTTTTTTAAGTGCAATAACGCTATTGCCTTCAAAAGAAACCAAATCAGTTATCCCTTCAATTTTTCCATAAAAAATTTCATCGTCAGCGCTAAAATGAATGGAGCTGATAAAATTTTTATAAGTTAAGAAATCTTTTTTCATATCTTTTTTTTAAATTATAAAAGGCCAATTTTAGTTAACTCGTCAATCAATTGAACTACTTGATAACGTTTTAAAATATTACTAGGGTGAGGCTTATGCAAACTAATGATATGTATACTGGTTTCGTTAATAAAGCAAACCCTTGACCCAGATGTTTTTCCTTTTTGATTCTCAATATATCCCATACTAGTTAAAAGCGTTACAAGCTCCTGATAGGCGAAATCTTTAGGCCCACATACTAATCTTTTCTTTAATTTTTCCTTTTTTGACATGATTATGCAAAAAATGTAACTGATTATTAGTTGCAAATTAAATAATTTCTCGAAACAATTATCAATTATTCCTTAAATTGATTTTTCATTTAGAAAATGATTGCAATATGGGAGATCTTCAGATAAAGAAACAAGCTAAAAAGTATGATGCTGTAATTGTTGGATCCGGTGCAGGTGGTGGCATGGCTGCTTATACATTAGCAAAAGCTGGATTGAAAGTTTGTCTACTCGAGGCTGGTGCCGACTACGACCCTGCCGTAAATTCTTCTCAACTAAAAAACCCTTGGGAATCTCCAAGAAGAGGCGCTAGTACTAAGTATCGTCCATTTGGCGATTTTGATGGCTGTTACTGGGGTTGGGAGATTGATGGAGAACCATATACCCAAGCTCCAGGAAGTGAGAAATTTGAATGGTGGCGTGCACGTATGATGGGTGGTAGAACAAACCATTGGGGAAGAATTTCTTTGCGCTTTGGTCCCAAAGACTTTAAAAGAAAAAGTATTGATGGTTTGGGCGATGATTGGCCTATAGGTTATGAAGATGTAAAACCTTATTACGATAAAATTGATAAACTTATTGGCGTATTTGGAAGTGTAGAAGGATTAGAAAACGACCCTGATGGAATATTTCTTCCACCACCTAAACCTCGGTTGCACGAATTGATGATTAAAAAAGCAGCTACTGGTATTGGTATACCCGTGATTCCATCTAGACTATCGATTCTCACTAAAAAAATTAATGAAGAAAGAGGTGCTTGTTTTTTTTGTGCTCAGTGCAATAGAAGTTGTAAAGTATACGCCGATTTTTCTGCAGGTTCGGTTTTAGTAAAACCTGCTTTAAAAACAGGTAATGTAGATGTGATTACGCATGCAATGGTACGTGAAGTAATTACCAATGAAGCTGGATTAGCAACAGGTGTTTCTTATGTAAATAAATTAGACATGATGGAGTATCAAGTGAGTGGAAGAGTAGTAATACTTGCTGCCAGCACTTGTGAAACTGCACGTTTGTTATTGAATTCAAAATCGAAAAGACATCCGAATGGATTAGCTAATGAAAGTAATGTAGTTGGAAAATATTTACACGATTCTACTGGTGCAGCCTTAGGAGGAGTTTTGCCAGAACTCTTTGGTAGGAAGCGTTATAACGAAGATGGAGTTGGAGGTATGCATATTTATACTCCTTGGTGGAAGGACAATAAAAAACTCGATTTCCCACGTGGTTATCATATAGAATATTGGGGTGGCATGAGTCAACCTGCTTATGGTTTTGGCATGGGTATGCAAGGTTTGAATGGGAAATATCAAGTAAATGGAAAAACAAAGGAAGCTGGTGGTTATGGTGCTTCTTTAAAAGAGGATGTACGTTTCTTTTATGGTGCTGGTGTTGGAATGGCAGGCAGGGGAGAAGCGGTTCCTAATATTAATAATTATTGTGAAATTGATCCATCTGTAGTTGATAAATATGGTATTCCTGTTTTACGTTTTCATACAAAAAATTCGGAGTATGAAATTAATCAAGCAAAACACATGAAAGAAACTTTCAAGGAAATCATGCACAATATGGGTGCAATAATAACTTGGGGTGGAGAAGATGATGCTACTAATAATTATGGTTTATCTAAACCAGGCAATATTATACATGAAGCAGGAACAGTTAGAATGGGGGCCGATAAAAAAACATCTGCATTAAATAAATGGAGTCAAGCGCATGATTGTAAAACATTGT
>JBKJQV010000178.1:0-8100 GCA_046593815.1 Sediminibacterium sp.
AGCATTCGTTTTTTTGGTGGCTACTATTTTCAACAATTTATTAAATATACAAATGCTAGGTTTATAGTCCCTATAAAAATATTGAATAAATCATGCTTGTGGTCAATTAAAAGTTTCTTTTCGGGAAAAAAATGTTCGCTAAAATATATAAGTATGAATATGCTGCCTAATGTAAAAGGGATGAATGTTTTTATACTATTTGGGAAATGTTCAAGCATTATAATCAATTATAAACTTTAATTCCCTTATCAAGCCATTTGCCCCAAAATTGACTGAAAGCGTGTACTCTATCAGTAACAATGTCCTCTTTATTATAAACGGGAAAGCCTTGATTTACCCATTCAAAAATGCCGCCATATAAATTTTTGACATTAGTGTAACCAGCTTTTTTCATTTTTAAAGTAATGTCTTCACTACGTTTTCCAATAGAACAATAAACAATGATTAGCTTATCCTTTTGAAAATCAACTATTTTACTTAAACTAAAGTCTTTATAGCCAACATGCCTTGCATTTAGAATATGGCTAACATTGAATTCATTATATTCTCTTGCATCTAAAAAGACATAATTGTTTTTACTCTTTGCAGCTTCTGGGATATTTATTTTTGGCGTACTGCTGCTCAACAATAATTTAAGCTTAAAATTAAATGAACTGTTTTGCACCTGGGCTGTTTCAAAGTTTGCAACACCTTTCATAAGTAACAAATAAAAATTTTATAAGTCAAATACTTGCTGAGTTCAACAAATAAGTGCAATTTTTAGGCAAATGCAAAATATTACACCAAATCAGTTTGTACAAAGATATCAGATAGAAGCATTATTAAAAGCATCGTTTATTGCTCCTCTAATGCTAGGGAGCTTATAAGAAACACTACATTGCGGTGGAACTGCTGTTGAATATGTCAACAATCAACATTTATTCAGCAATTTGGGCGTACGACTCTTGAATGCTTACCTTCCAATTCTATTGCTTAACTTTTCTATTTAATAAATCGTATTTATCTCCATTTTTGAGAAAATAGAATAACTTAGTTTTATCCGGCAAGTTTTTTAAATCGCTACCTTCTCTTGACCAAAACGTTGTATCATAAATAATCACATTGCTTTCACCAATAACTTCAAATTGGTTTCCCTGAACTACGATGGCTGTATTTTCGTCAATACCAATTCCTAATAATTCAGGGTGTATTTTTAAAATTTCAAACATGTCGAATTGCCTATTGCGTGCGATGACATGTTGATCAATGGCTACATTTTTAAGAAAACCAAATCCCTCTTGATGATCTCCCACCATGATTTGATTATTTTTGGAATCTCCACGTGCTAAAAAACTTCCTTGAATAGTTGCGCCTGCTGATGACCCTCCAATAACACCACCACGGTCCAAAATTGACCAAAACAATTTTTCGGCTTTTGTGTTTTTATACGAATCTACAAGTCTCCACTGACGTCCGCCGCCAAACCAAACTGCATTAGCATAATTTAGTGATTTTACAAAAGAATCAGTATTAGCAATCCTCCAGTCATTTGTATGAAGTACAGTTACATTGGTAGCACCTAACTGCCTCATTTTGCCAGCACCACCAGCATTTTCATCATATTTTTCACTTCCTTCTGCTGTTGGAATAACAATAATTGCAGCGTTATTTCCGCCTGCTAGTTGTATAAATTTTTTAATAATTAAATCGCTTTTTATATTACCTCCACCAATAAACAGAGTTCCATTTTTAGGGCCAATATAAACACTGTCTTTGTAAGCATTTTGGGCGTTGAGATTATTAAAGACAAAAATAAAAATTAATAAATAAAAATCTTTCTTTTTCATAATTAAAAATTGAAAGTGGTTTGGTAATTTTTGCGAAAGGTACGGTCATATAAGAATAGAGGTTTACATTTTTAATAACAGAATTATAATTGTAGATTAAACAGTTTTGATTTTAAAATTTAAAAGATATCATGCCTTAAAATATTCGAACTCATTTCTATTGTGAACACAATAATATTCTTTGGAATAATAATTTTCTTTTGTTGTTAATTGGCTTTTTCACTTTTGATATATCTATCCAACAAGAAGGGGTTTAGACAGTTGAACAAAGCTGATACCAGTTAACAAGTTACTCATTGTAGACATATAATTTACCGTTTTCAAAGAATGCAACAGGCTATAATCTTAAAAAGATTAATTTACATTAGGAAGTAGTTTCTATTTTAAATTGAAAAAAGGAAACGCAAACCTTAAAATTAAACACATGAATCATTTCAGAATTACCATTATAATTTGCCTTTTTTCAGCGGCTGCTTTTTCGCAAATAAAATCAACAGACCCGTTCTCTGAACTCCGTTTTAGATTTATTGGTCCTGATGGAAATAGAGCTATCGCTGTTGTTGGCGAACCTGGCAACTCAATGGTTTCCTATGTAGGTGCCGCATCTGGTGGTATTTTTAAAACCATCGATGGCGGAATTAAATGGAAACCGATTTTTGATGAAATGGACAATTCGGCTATTGGCGCTCTGGCCATTTCAGAAACAAATACTAAACAGGTTTGGGCTGGTACCGGAGAAACTTTTTTAATTCGTCCTGCACATCCTAATGGAAACGGTGTTTATAAGTCTACAGATGCAGGTAAGACTTGGAAAAATATGGGCCTGAAAGAAACGGTAAGAATTAGTAGGATAATTGTTAACCCCAACGATTCAAATACCGTATACGTTGCAGCCCTTGGTCATGCCAATGGACCACAACAAGAAAGAGGTGTTTATAAAACCACCAATGGTGGTACCACCTGGCAAAGAGTTTTATTTGTTGATGAAAATACAGGATGTAGTGACCTATCCATCAATCCAAAAAATCCCGAAAACCTTGTAGCTGCCATGTGGCAGGTAGATATGAAAACCTGGAACCTAAATAGTGGCGGTCCGGGCAGTGGCTTTTATAAAACCAACGATGGAGGTAAATCATGGAAGGCAATGACCAACGGATTACCTGGCGGCCTTAATCACCCCATAGGTAAAACGTCTATTGATATCGCTGCAAGCAATCCTTCTACAATTTATGCATTGGTAGATGATAAATCTCCTGGGGTTTATAAATCAATAGACGCTGGAGAGAGCTGGAAACTAATGCATGAAAATCATTCTCTTGCACAACGCGCACCTTATTATACTCGTTTACGCGTTTCCTCACAAGACGAAAATAAATTGTACACTATCAGTGTAACCATTATGGAATCATTAGATGGTGCAAAGACATTCAATGGGAATGGCAATTATGATCCAGGAGGAGACAACCATGAAATTTGGTTTGATCCCAAAAATGCAAATCGCATTATGGTAGCGCATGATGGATGTATGAACATGACTTACAATGGTGGTAAATCATGGCAAAATGTAAATCTGCCCATTGCACAAATGTATCATGTAGCGGTTGACGATATGGTGCCTTACCATGTGATGGGTAATCGGCAGGATGGATATTCTTATCGTACGGCAGGAATTAGTATGCAAGGATCCATTCCATTGGGGTTATGGCAAGGAGTGGGTGGATGCGAAAGCGGATTTGCTCAGCCCGACCCATTTGATAGTAAAATAATCTGGTCGGGATGTTATGATGGAGGATTAGATGTAACTGATACACGAACGGGCCTCTCTCATGATGTACGTCCCTGGCCGGAAACTGGTTATGGATGGGCACCTGCCGATGTAAAATATAGATGGCATTGGAATTTCCCTATGACTTTATCGAAACATGAAAAAGGCGCAGTGTATGTTGGCAGCCAGTATGTTCATAAAACAACCAATGGAGGAATGAATTGGAAATTGATTAGTCCAGATCTTACAACTAACGACAAATCTCATCAAAAAAATTCAGGAGGTATTAATTCAGATAACCTGATGACTTTTGATGGATGTACTTTGTATTCCATTGCCGAATCGCCCGTTAAAAAAGGAGTATTGTGGACAGGTAGTAACGACGGTCAAATACAAGTTACTTTAAATGATGGGGCAACCTGGACAAACGTTACAGCCAATTTCCCCAATCTTGCACCCTGGGGAACGGTAAGTAATATTGATGCTTCTAGTTTTGATGCTGCAACTGCTTATGTAAGCATTCATTACCAAATGACGGGCGACTTTAAACCGTATATTTTTAAAACAACGGATTATGGAAAACATTGGAAACAGATAGCACAAAATCTGCCCGGAGGAAATAGTGGTTTTGTGCATTTTATTAAAGAAGACCCTGCACAAAAAGGATTGCTTTTTGTTGGCACCGATAATGCCTTGTATGTAAGTCCAGATGATGGCGGTGAATGGATACAACTTAAAAAAAATCTACCACCATCACCTGTTTACCATATTGCCATTCAGAAAAATTTTCGCGATTTAGCTATAGCTACGTATGGCAGAGGCTTTTATATTCTGGATGATATTACGCCCATCCGAGAATGGAGTAAAGATTTATTGAAAAACAAAACAAGTTTATATCCGCTTCGAAATGCTTATCGTTTTAATATGAAAACAGGTATCCATACGGAAAGTAGATCAATGGCTACAGGAGAAAATCCACCCTATGGTGCAAGTATCAATTATTTTCTGGCCGATACGATGTTGCTTTCACCCAAAATTTTTGTGTTAACTACAAAAGGAGATACTATTCAAACCATTAAGGGTAGTAATAAAAAAGGCATTAATCGAGTATGGTGGAATTTGTCACACGAAGATATTGTACTTCCTCAGTTAAAAACTAAACCGCCAGGAAAAGCATTTGTAAAACTAGACTCAACGGGTAGCAGGCTGATGTATGTGCCCGATTTGGATATTGGTCCGGGGTTAAAAGCCCCTCGTGTGCCAGTTGGTGTATATACAATTATTTTAAAAACGGATAAGGAGCAATTAAAACAAAACTTATCCGTATTACAGGATCCAAATACACAATCGAGTGTAGCTGATATCAATGCACAATATAAATTGGGAATGGATGTATATAAACAAATCAATACATCCATCAAACTAATAGCAGACATAGAGATTAAAAGAGCGGATTTGTTGAAAGAGGCTACCGCCAATGCATTAGCCCAAGAGCAAAAGATTTTTGAGATAGAGAAAAAATTGTTTGATGTATATCAAACCGGTGCCCGTTGGGATGATTTTAGAAACCCAACCCGAATAACAGAACATTTATTGGCCATAGCCAAAGAATGTTTGACTTCCGGAGCTGATTTTGCACCAAGCACACAACACATACAAATGGTTGAAAATTTAAAAGCACAACTAAAACAAATTAAAGAGGAATATGAGAAGCTGGAAAAATAAAACTTGTTTACTTGTGGTCGTATTCGAATATGAGTTTACATTTTAAACAACAGAATTATAATTACAATAACTGTTAACTTTTTTTGACTATACAAGATTAATATGAAAAATCTGCCGAGCAATTGCACCACTAAAAGATTGTATTTATTTTTAATAATAATATCTGTCCTATTTATTAACAATCTTTCAAATGCTCAAAAAATTAATTTAAAAATAAAGGGCTTACAAAAAAAAGTAGAAGTATTAAGAGACCAATGGGGGGTGAATCATATTTATGCTCAAAACGAAAATGATTTATTTTTTACACAAGGATATTGTGCAGCTAAAGATAGATTATTTCAATTTGAAATATGGCGAAGACAAGCAACTGGGACTACTGCAGAAATTTTAGGATTGCGAGAATTAAAAAGAGATATTGGAACAAGGTTATTTCAATATAGAGGTAGTCTTGAAAAAGATTTAGAAAGATACCATCCTCATGGAGTAAGTATAATAAATTCATATGTTCAAGGAGTAAATGCCTATATTAAAGAAGCAAATCTAAATCCAAGTAAACTACCTATTGAATTTAAGTTACTACATATTCAACCAAAAGAATGGACAGCGGAAATTGTAATATCCAGACATCAGGGTTTATTAGGTAATATCACTCAAGAATTAAATTTGGCTAGGGCAGTTAATAAAGTTGGAGAAGAAAAGGTAAAAGATATAGTATGGTTTCATCCAAAGCAGCCAAACTTAAAAATGGATACTGCTATAAATGCAAATTTACTATATAAAGATATTCTTGAATTGTACAATGCTTATAGAAAAGAATTAGTATTTCAAAAAATAGATATTGGTCAAGCAGAAGTAATTGAGAAGGATTTATTTTTACAAAGTCAAGAAATGGAAGGAAGTAATAATTGGATTATTGCTGGAAATAAATCGGCAAGTGGTTATCCACTGCTTGCAAATGACCCTCACAGAAAAATTGCATTGCCTTCTTTAAGATACATTGTACACTTGGTTGCACCAGGATGGAATGTTATTGGAGGTGGAGAACCAGAAATACCTGGCGTATCAATTGGCCATAACCAAAAAGGTGCATGGGGCTTAACAATTTTTGAAACCGATGTAGAAGATTTATATGTGTATGATTTAAATAAAAATAACTTAAATCAATATTGGTATAAAGGCAAGTGGGTGAATATGCGAACTATTTATGATAGTATAAAAGTAAAAAACAGTACTACTGTAAAAGTTAGTTATAATTACAGTATACATGGCCCTGTTTGTTTTATAGATTCTGCAAATAATAAAGCATATGCAATTAAAGCTGCTTGGATGGAACCTGGTGGAGCACCATATCTTGCTTCATTAAGAATAGACCAAGCAGAAAATTGGGAAAGTTTTAGAGAAGCTTGTTCCTACAGTCATATTCCTGGTGAAAATATGATTTGGGCAGATAAAAAAGGTAATATTGGATGGCAAGTAGTGGGTATTATTCCAATAAGAAAAAACTTTAGTGGATATGTGCCTGTGCCAGGAGATGGTAGATACGAATGGGCTGGTTATTTACCGATTAAAGAAAGGCCTCACTCACTTAATCCTTCAAAAGGATTTTTTGCCACAGCAAATCAAAATGTAACACCTTCTGATTATACAAGATGGGATGCCATAGGATATAGTTGGGCAGATCCTTTTAGATGTGATAGAATTAATCAAGTACTAGGGACTAATAAAAAAATTGATTTAGCAAAAATGAGTGCTTTGCAAACAGATTATTATTCTTTGCCCGCTAGTAAAATTGTTCCCCTATTAAATAATCTACAATTTACAGATAGCATATTATTAAAAGCAAAAAAATTATTAATAAATTGGAATTATGTTTTAGATAAACATAGTATACCAGCTGGGATTTATGTAGCTTGGGAAAAAGAAATTACTACATTATTAAGTAATAAATTTATTCCTCTTAGTGTAAAAAACTATATAAGTTTTCAAGTAAGCTCAATTATCAAAAGACTAGAAAATCCCAGCTTATATTTTGGAAACAATGCGATAGATCAAAGAAATGACTTATTAATAAATGCACTAGAAAGAGCTGTTGCATCATTAAATAAAAAACTAGGTCCCCAAATACAAAATTGGGTATACGGGCAAACAAAATACAAACATATAACCTTTGAGCATCCTTTAGCGTCATTGGTAAATAGCGATTTGAAAAAGCAATTAAATCTGGGGCCAATGCCAAGAGGAGGAAATGGACAAACTCCTGGATCAACTGGTGGAACTGATAATCAAATGAGTGGTGCAAGTTTTAGAATATTAATAGATACAAAAGATTGGGATAAAGCATTAATGATAAATACGCCCGGCCAATCTGGAGATCCAAGCAGCCCCTACTATCGCAATTTATTTGAAACTTGGGCTAATGACCAATATTTTCCAGCTTACTACTCAAAAGAAAAAATACAAAATGTAAGTAAGGAACAATTTATTTTTAGCCCTAAAATAAATTAGTAGGTTTATTAAAGCGTATGTATTTAAAATATTGAAATTGTAAAAACAATTATCGTATTGAATCTGAATATATTACTATGCTTGTTTGTGAATCGCTAATTCAGCATTAAACTGTGGTTTTATCATCTCACAAATATTAACTATATTCACTTAAGTATAAATCGTATAAAACCTTATCCCTTTTCTAAAACCATGTTGAAAGATTTATATAATCCTAATGAAGATATTCGTTTATTGTTAGCTGTTAAAGCTGGAGATCAGCAATGCTTTAGTTTGCTG
>JBKJQV010000181.1:0-9525 GCA_046593815.1 Sediminibacterium sp.
TGGAGGAGATGTCAAAGCTGTTCCATCAGTTACGATGGGTAAAATTAGCTTCCCTAATTAATAAACTAATCGCTAGTTATTTCTTAATTCTTGATGCTACTGTTACATCTCCATCATTAGTAATTTCTAAAATTAAATTTTCTTTTGCATTCGACATAATGATGAAATATTTATTATCACCATAAATGTCTGTAAATTCTACACACTCCTGTAAATTGTATTTTGGGAATGTGTATTTTGTAGTAATGGTATAAATAGCATCTTTTGGAAGCCTTGCAAAATCATAGTTTTTAGTAACTCCAATTTTTTCTCCTTTCAAGAAATATACTTTTTCAGGTATTTTGGTTTCATTGGCTTTAACATTTGAGCTGAAAGCACTTAAAGTAAAAATAAAGACTGTTGCGATGATTAACTTTTTCATTTTTATATTTTTTATAAGTTGATTTAATTTTCGTTTAAGTGTCAAAATTATAAACGAATACATATCAGACGCTTTATATTGTGATATGTTACATCTACAAAAGCTTGTAATCTATGAACGGTAAAACTTCAATTTAAGTTCGGTAAATTATATCTACTGAAATCCATTATAACAAAGGATTTCAGTAGGTATCAACAATAATTAAAATAATAAATCGACTGTGATGAAAATTGTTAAAACTATTTTAACGATTGAAGAAAGGCGATTATTTATTGAATAAAAATTTTTATGTGCTACTAAATAAACAAAAAAGGATATTGGAAAACCAATATCCTGTAATTTTTTTTAGGAACTTAATAATTATTTCTTCCGCTGTACTGAAGGGTAGTGATCTATAGTTTCAAAAACATTGCGTTTGTCTTCTTTTAATAGTTCAATAAACCTTTTTAATGAATCGATATGAGCGCCTTTCTGAAACATTCTATCATGTGCTAGAATTACCATAGCATTTGGTTCTTGCGTATATTCAGACTCGAATTTGCTATTGATTAATTTAACCAGTTCAGTGGGACTTTGTTTTGGAGTAGTACCTTTAATAAATTGCCACTCAATATCCCATCCAATAATTTTATAGCCCAAAGAATCTAAGTGCTTAGCAACTAATTGACTCGTTTTTGGCCCACGTACATCGCCATTTGATGCCCAAGTATTTCTTCCTGGTAAGCGAATGATCTTAACTGGTATACTCATTGCTTTTTCGGCTCTTAAAAAATCACCTACCGCAGAATCAACATGAGTATAAAAGAAATTATAATTGTCTTTAAATGCATGTGAATAGCTATGATTGGCTAACAAAAATTGTGGATATTCATTTCTGATTGAGTCAATAGTTCTTTTTCTTCTAGGTTCAATATCTTGGTGCATACCTACAGCAAAAAAAGTGGCTTTAATGCCTTCTTCTTTAAATATACGCTTACAAATAGTTGTTCCTGGAGGTTGAGGAGAATCGTCCCAAGTAAGATAAATATACCTTTTTGAGCTATCATACTTTATTGGTGAACCAGGTACCATTTTAACAACTACCTGTGTAATGTTTGAATCACTGGCAACTTTGTCGTTTTTCCCGCTATTACAAGAGCTTAGAACAAATATTACTGATGAAGCAAGGGTAAAAAGAGCGGTTTTAAACGAATTTATCTGCATTAGTTGTTTTTTTTCAAAGATAATCTACGATATAGTTGATTTACAGTAAAATTGGGTGATGTGGAAAAAACATGGACTTTTTAACTTTTTAAGTCAGTTTGTTAGATGATGTGAAGAAAAAAGGAAAAAAAAACAATTTTACACTTGTTAGTTTGCTTCATTTACTTACCTTTGCCGTCCGAAAAAATCGGAAAAAACTAATAGTCATGGCAAGAGTATGTCAGGTAACAGGTAAGAAGCCAATGGTTGGGAACAGTGTTTCTCACTCAAACATTAAAACCAAGCGTCGTTTTTTACCTAATTTACAAAAGAAGCGTTTCTTTTTTGCGGAAGAAGACCGTTGGGTGTTTTTGAAAGTGTCTACCGATGCTCTCAGAACTATCAATAAGAATGAATTGAGCACAGTTATCAAACAATTAAGAGCAGACGGAGTTAAGATCTAATTAAACACAAGAAAACTACCTAATAACAATGGCAAAGAAAGGTAACAGGGTACAAGTAATATTGGAGTGCACAGAGCACAAGACTAGCGGTAAACCCGGTACTAGTCGATATATTACAACCAAGAATAAGAAAAATACGCCTGAGCGTATAGAATTGAAAAAATTCAACCCAATTTTGAAAAAAGTAACCGTTCATAAAGAAATCAAATAGTCATGGCAAAAGCAGCTAAAACCGCGATTAAGACAAAAGACCAGAAAGCAGCAGCGGAAGCTAAGAACTGGACTAAAGTAATTAAAGCTGTACGCAGTCCCAAATCAGGTGCGTATACCTTTAAAGAAGCAATTATACACAAAGACAAGATCAAGGATTTCTTATCTGCGAAATAATAGTGTGTAGATATAATTTAAGAGCTTCCTTCTCAACAGTAGGAGGCTTTTTTGTATTCAATCATTAAACTTTTAGTAATGGGTTTCTTTGATAAAATATTCGGTAAAAAGGATAAAGAGAGTCTCGATGTTGGTATGCAAAAAACCAAGGAAGGATTCCTATCAAAAATTACTAAAGCAATAGCTGGAAAGAGTAGTGTTGATAGTGAAGTATTGGATAATTTAGAAGAAGCCCTTATAGGAGCAGATGTTGGAGTAGAAACTACATTGCAAATTATAGATCAACTAGAGAAAAGAATAAAAACAGATAAGTATATCAATACTAATGAGTTATATGATATACTTCAACAAGAAATAGCATCAATTTTATCTGATACAAATGATCAATCATTTGAAAATTTCACAATTCCTTCTACCAAAAAACCGTATGTAATTTTAGTAGTTGGCGTTAATGGAGTGGGTAAAACAACTACAATAGGAAAGTTGGCTGCTCGTTTTAAAGCAGCAGGAAACGAAGTTATATTAGGTGCCGCAGATACATTTAGAGCTGCAGCTGTTGATCAATTAACTATATGGAGTGAAAGAGTTGGAGTATCAATTGTAAAGCAAGCCATGGGTTCTGACCCTAGTGCTGTAGCATACGATACCGTTGCTAGTGCGGTTGCTAAGAATGCAGATATAGTAATTATTGATACAGCTGGTAGATTACACAATAAAGCTCATTTAATGGATGAACTCAATAAAATTAAGCGAGTTATTCAAAAAGTAATTCCAACAGCTCCACATGAAGTTTTATTGGTTTTAGATGGATCAACTGGACAAAATGCTATTGAGCAAGCTAAACAATTTACAGCAGCTACAGATGTTAATGCACTAGCTATTACCAAATTAGATGGAACAGCAAAAGGTGGGGTAGTATTAGCAATATCGCATCAATTTAATATTCCTGTTAAATATATTGGTGTTGGTGAGAAAATTGAGGACCTGCTCATTTTTAATAAAGAAGAATTCGTAAAAAGCCTTCTTAGCTTGCCAGAGTAATCCACCGCAACCATTTTCGAAATAAGTATATTCAAAAATATTATCCAGACGGCCAACCGAAACTAAGATTGAGAGGTTCTCTTTTATTTTTATAGTAGGTTTGTAGAATGCATCCATTTACAGAACTCGTAGAAGATTTTAATAGCCGGTTTAATATTCGACATTTTCCTAAAACTCCAGCTAGTTTATATGATCCTTGTCAGTATTTTTTAGCAATTGGTGGTAAAAGAATCAGGCCTATACTATGTTTAATGGGCAATGAATTATTCGATACCATTCATAATGATGCATATCATGTAGCTAATGCCATTGAGTTGTTTCACAACTTTACATTGATTCATGATGATATAATGGACGATGCTTCTTTACGAAGAGGAATGGAGACAGTGCATGTTAAGTATAGTTCTAGTACTGCATTATTAGCTGGTGATGTAATGATGATTGGGTCTTATGAATACCTTAATAAAATTGATAGTCAATTCTTGCATAAAATATTAATCCTTTTTAATAAAACTGCAAGTGAAGTTTGTGAAGGTCAGCAACTCGATATGGATTTTGAGAAACAAACTAATGTTGAGTTAGTTGAATATATAAATATGATTACACTTAAAACTTCAGTTTTGCTTGCAGCTAGTTTGCAAATGGGTGCAATTTTGGGAGGTGCTGGAGAAGGCAATTGCAAACATTTATATGAGTTTGGTAAAAATTTAGGTATAGCATTTCAAATACAGGATGATTATTTAGATGCATTTGGTGATCCTATAAAATTTGGGAAAGAAGTTGGAGGTGATATTAAACAAAATAAAAAAACATTTCTTTTATTACATGCGCTTGAAGTAGCAAATGAAACGCAGAAATCAACACTTATTCAACTCATGCAAGAAAATCCGACTGATAAAATAAGTCAAGTGCTACAAATTTATCAAGATTGCGGAGTAGGGCATTGGGCTAATAGATTAAAAGAACAATACTTATCAATTGCTTTAAAGCATTTAGATGATATTGCTGTTTTATCAGTAAGAAAAAAACCATTGATTGAATTGGCTAATTATCTGATACAACGTGATGTATAATCATCTTAAAATGAAAATAAATAATTACCAAATAATATTTATTTTTTTGTTTTTCTTTACAAGTAGTTGTAAAAAACCTTTAACTGAATTAGCATTTGAAAAAAATGTAATGTTGGAGATATTTCCTGAATTAATTGATTCAACTTGTTATGATTTGAGAATTTATAGAAATCCACCTCCACTTTTTGGTAAACAAATCTTTACCAAAAGCGGACAATATATAGGCGTAGACTCTAGTACGATTTCGGAAAATGAAAAAGCAATATTGAAAAAATGGGAAGAAGGGGTTGAAGCAATTAAAAAAGACACATCTTCTATTTTTATCGCTTTTGATCCAGTAATAAGTAACAACACTGAAAATGTAAAAGATGATTTTGAAAAACATTTTTCTACAATTAAGTTGGATACTAATAGATCAAAAAATAATGTAAAACTAGTTTTAGATATCGAAAAAATAAGATTAAATAATAAGTTTAAACTTAAAAATAGTGCAGGGTTTTCAAAGGGGAAAGCCAGTGATTGGGATATAAAATATAATTTTAATTTCTCAGGATTTATTCATTTTACTAGAATACAATTTGATAAAAACAAATCTTTTGGAGTATTAGACGCAGGGTATTATTGTGGTGGTCTTTGTGGTAGAGGTAATAGGATTTTTATTGTTAAGAAAAACGGTAAATGGGTAATCGATAAAATGATGCTAACATGGATTTCATAATGGTATTGAATTTTCATTTACTAAATAATCTACCTATTTTCCTATCTTTCAGCTTCAATTAATTTATTATGTCTTCTCTATTCAGAAAAAAATCCTTGGATAAAATTCTTGCCGATGCAGCCGCTGGTGAATCGGATGGTCATAATACTGGGTTGAATAAAGTGCTAGGTGTTAGAGACCTCACTTTCATGGGAATTGCTGCTGTTATCGGCGCAGGTATTTTTTCTACTATAGGCACTGCAGCATTCAATGGAGGTCCGGGTATAGCTATTCTCTTTGTTATTACTGCAATTACTTGCGGATTCAGTGCTTTATGTTATGCAGAGTTTGCAAGTAGAATTCCTATAGCTGGAAGTGCGTATACATATGCTTATGTTTCGTTTGGTGAATTAGCTGCATGGATTATTGGTTGGGCATTGATACTAGAATATTCAATAGGAAATATTGTAGTTGCAATTAGTTGGAGCGGCTATTTTAATAATTTATTAGAAGGGTTTCATATTCATTTGCCAGGCTGGTTAGCTACCAATGCTAGTAATGCACAGTTAGGATATGAAGAAGCCTTGAAAGGATTGGCAAGTGGTAAATCTTTATCTTCTTTAACATCACATGCAAGAATGGGATACGATGCAATTATGAATGCGCCAGTTATTGCAGGATGGAAAATGATTTTAAATATACCTGCATTTGTAATTGTTGGTTTAATTACTACTTTAGCTTATATCGGAATTAAAGAAAGTAAAAGAAGCACTAATGCAATGGTGATCTTTAAAATTATAGTTATTATTTTTGTAATTGTAATTGGATTTTTTTATGTTGATACAACCAATTGGACGCCCTTTATGCCAAATGGATTTGGAGGAGTTTTGGCTGGTGTATCTGCTGTATTTTATGCTTACATTGGGTTTGATGCAATATCTACAACTGCCGAAGAATGTAAAAATCCTCAACGCGATTTGCCACGAGGTATGATTTATTCGCTCATAATTTGTACCGTTTTATATATTTTAGTTGCACTAGTATTAACTGGTATGGTTAATTATAGCGAACTAAAAGTAGATGATCCTTTAGCCTATGTATTTGATAAATTACACCTCAATAAAATTGGATATATTATTTCTGTTAGTGCAGTTGTTGCAACAACAAGTGTGCTATTGGTTTTTTCATTGGGCCAACCACGAATTTGGATGAGTATGAGTAGAGATGGATTATTGCCAAAGAAATTTGCAAAAGTTCACCCTAAATTTCAAACACCTTCTTTTGCAACAATCATTACTGGTTTAATGAGTGGTATACCTGTTTTATTTGTTGGTAGCGGATTAATGACAGATCTAACTAGTATTGGAACCTTATTTGCTTTTGTACTAGTGTGTTTTGGAGTGTTGGTTTTGCCGAAGTTAGCAAAAAGCAAAACTGGCGCATTTCAGTTGCCTTATATAAATGGGAAGTTATTGATACCAGCAATTATTTTAACTATTACATTTTTATTTAGAGTAAGAATTAATAATGCTTTTTCTAATATTGGTGCAGAAGGATATCAAGAAATATTGTTTCTTGTATTTATGGTTATTGCATTAATTACTGCATATTTAAGTTTTATAAAATCATTTTCATTCATTCCAGTTGCTGGGGCTTTGTGTTGCTTGTATTTAATGATTGAAATACCAGCAATAAGTTGGGTTTGGTTTTTTGTTTGGATGGGAATAGGATTAGTAATTTATTTTTTTTACGGCAAACGAAAAAGCAAACTAGCTCAATAATGAAGTACCAAGTAGGGGATGATATTTTAGTGTTGCTTAGCAATGAAGAAGGTAAAGTAGTTGAGATCATTAATGATAAAATGGTGTTGATAGAAATAAGAGGAGTTAAGTTTCCGGCTTATATGGACCAAATTGATTTCCCTTATTTTAAAAGGTTTACTGAAAAAAAACAAGTCGCTAATAAAAAAATCGATCCAACTATTTATATTGATCAGATACCCAAAGAAAAACCACAACCCAATCAAATTAAAGTAGCAACTGGTGTGTGGTTGAGTTTTATTCCAAAATTTGAGTTAGACGATTTTAATGATGAAGTAGTTGATATTTTAAAAGTTCACTTAGTAAATAAAACAGCAATTAGATTTAAATTTATTTATCAGCAGTTATTTAATGGGGTAGAAAATTTTGCTTTGGTAAATGAAGTGCTTCCATTTCATGACTTTTATTTACACGACATTAGCTTTGCATCTGTTAATGATAGTCCAACTTTTTCATTTGATTTTAGTTTGTTTGAACCTATAAAAAGTAAAGCAAGCCATTTTGAAACTATCTTAAAATTAAAGCCCAAACAAGTATTTCAAAAAGTGGAAGCATTGAAGCAAAACAATGAGCCAACTTTTTCTTATTTATTATTCGAAAAATACCCTGATAAAGAAGTTGAATTTTTTCCTTTAGATAGTTTAGTTTCAAAAGGATACAAAGTGTTTGATGCTTCAAAAGCAAAAGAATTTTTACCGCCTCCACGAACGGTAATTGATTTACACATTGAGAAATTAACTGATAGTTTTAAAAGCATGAGTAATTTTGAAATGCTCACTTTACAGTTAAATGAATTAGCTAAGTGGATAGATAATTCTATTGCTCATCATCAACATGAAATAATTGTAATTCATGGGGTTGGATCGGGTAAATTAAGGGATGAAGTACATGAATACCTCAAATCAAAAAAAGCTGTAAAATATTTTATAAATCAATACGACACTCGATTTGGTTTTGGTGCCACCATGGTTTACTTTGAATATATGTAACTACATCCTACCAAACACATGGTATTTTATGGAGTCTATATCATAAACAAGCTTCTTCTTCGTTCTCCTACCCGTCAATACGTATCTTTGATACATACAAACCCGAGCCATCGCTCCAATAATATTGGAGAGGAAAGTCCGGACAGTATAGAGCAACCCACCGGTTAAGCGCCGGCTTCTCAATTTATTGGGAAAGAGAAAGTGCCACAGAAAATAACTACCTCGCTTAGGCGTGGAAAAGGTGAAAAAGTGAGGTAAGAGCTCACTGCTAAAAATGGTAACATTTAAAGCGGGTAAACCTTGGGTACTGTAATGCCATGTAAAGGATCGATTGAGGGCTGCTCGCCCGAGATCCAGGGTAGGCAGCAAGATCAGATTAGTAATGATCTGACTAGATAAATGATGGAGTTGAAACAGAATCCGGCTTATGAGGTTTGTATTTATTGATATAATTATACATGCGAAGTAGAAGTAGTCTGCGTTTTTTGATTGGTACCTTTTTGGTACTTGCTATTGCTCAAGGGCAATCGGTAGCGCAGTGTATTGCTGTTTCCATTACAGGTCCAAAATGTGCTACCGACGGAAACATCATTGGAAACTTTGGAAGAAGGCCATTTATTATTGAATGGGCCATTAATTCAAAAGTTGTAAAAAAATCAACATCTATTTGGACAACATTGGCAGTTACACCCATTAGTGGAAACGTTACTGGTTCAATTAATCAAAAAAGAATCAAAGGAACAGGTGGTATTGGAATTGATTTGAATGGCTCAATATTAGTAGTTGATACGGTAAATAATCAGATAACAGGATACAATAAATCAACTATTGATGGTAGTAAAGTTGCAGGTGGTAATGGTACAGGAAATGGATTAAATCAATTAAATAAACCAGCTGGAATTTTTGTAGACGACTTTGGTAATTTATTCATTACCGATCAATTAAATAACCGAGTAATGAGGTATGCACCAGGTTCTAATACTGGCTTATTAATTGCTGGTGGAAATGGAGCTGGGAATAGGAATAATCAATTAAATAATCCTAGAGATGTTTATGTAGACGCTGCTGGATATGTATATATAGCAGATGCAGGAAATAATCGAATTCAAAAATGGGCGCAAGGTGGTGCAGTTGGAGAAACAGTTGCAGGAGGATTTGGTGTAGGAAACGATTCAACAAAATTAAATAGTCCACAAGGTGTTTGTGTAGATCAGTATTTCAATATTTATGTTGCTGATTCTGCCAACCATCGGATACAAAAATTTGTACCAGGATCTAGAATTGGAATTACAGTTGCAGGTGGATATGGTAGAGGCTCAACCAATTATCAATTAAATCAACCTGTAGATGTATTAGTGGATGCATTTTCAAATATCTATGTTTTGGATGCTGGTAATAATCGTGTTCAAAGTTTTTCTGCAGATGGAATATCAATTTCTACATTGGCTGGA
>JBKJQV010000321.1:0-15265 GCA_046593815.1 Sediminibacterium sp.
TTTAAATAATCTTCTAAAAAATAAGTTGAATTACTAATATGAGTAATAGAAGGCTCATCAAAATTCCCATCTATTAATAACACTTTTTTATTCACCATTGAAAGCGCATATGCAAGCCCTAGAGAAATTAAACTTTTACCTTCACCATTATGTAAGCTTGTAACTACCATCATTTTCTTGTTCTCCATACTTTGAACTACTTCAAAACGCAGTGAGCGGAGTAAATTTTTAAAAGCAGTAGTGTTTCTATTTACTTCATCGCCCTTAGTTAAACTTGATAAATCTATCAATGAAGTATTTATAAATGGTAGAAATGATAAAACTGGATTACCTGTTTGATTGGCAAGATCAACTGAATTCTGAACTGAATTATCCAAATAGAAGATTACAAAAAGTACAACGAAGCAAAAAATAAAACTAATAGCTCCACTTAAAAATACTAACAATAACTTTTTAGAAGGCTGGGGAGGGCCTGGCATTGCCATTTCTATTTGCCTTAATTGCATCCCTAAACTTGTTTCGTAAGTAGTTTTATTAAATTTATTTAAAACCTCCAGGTATTCTTTCCCTGCTACATCTACTGCTCCCTCATAATTTTGTATCAATGCCTCATGTGGAACTAATAAATCAAATTTTTTATTAAGCCTTGATATTTCGTCATTGATAGATTTAATACTTCCATTAGCTAAATCCCTTGAAATTTCAAGAGTAATTCTTTGTTGAATAAGTGACTGTTTATTAGAGAATGGGCTTACCAACAATTTATCAGTAGATATTAAAACTTGCTCATCTAATAAAGCCTTTAGAGAATCTTGTTTCGATTGAACTTTTTTATTATAATTAGATTTTATTAATTCTTCCGTTACGTTTTTTAATTGCTCTCTTGTAGCAATAATTGCTTGGTTTACAGCTACAATTGTACTCTCTAAATATTTTCTATCTTTTGGACTAAATTTCGCATCAATTCCATTGATTGCAGTATTAAAAGACTCAACATCTTTATTAGCCATTTGAAGCCTAGTTTCATAATCTGTTATCTGAGTATATAAACTTTTTGCTTGTTCATTAAGATTTAAGATACGATTCTCAATTTTATAATCTCGCAACAATTTCATTTTGTTATTCATTGAGTCATACTTCTGCTTCATCAATGTATCTAAAAAATTTACTGCACGTAATTGATTAGCTTTTGTATAGCCGCTATAATAATTTATAAATTCATTACAGAGTGCATTTATCATATATGCAGATAGGAATGGATTCTCTGACTCCACTTCAACATCTATAAAATCACTATTATTTACTCTATATAAAAATATTTTTTTCTGAAGAGTCTGCTCATCATAACCCATTGAAATCAATAGCTGGTTCAATCCGTTTTGGTCTGAATCCCATAAAGAAAGCGGTTCTTTAGAAATTAGTTTTTTTGTAAATACTTCAATAGCATGTTTTCTAGCCTGTGGACCAATTTGTTTAATCAATTTACTTTCAGATCGGAAAGGTCTTTTATCTGTTAAGTCATGTAAAATCAATTGAAACGAAAGTTGATCAAATACTCTTTTTAATCGGAAAACTTCTAAAAGATTACTAAATTGCTGTGCAATTTTGTATTCCTGCGACATGTCGGAGGATGAAAGAATTTGACTCGATTGGTCTACAATTCCAGTGGAAATTCTGGCATGAGATTTAAAAGTATCAGGAAGCTTTCTTACTAGGAAATAAGTAATGATTACCGTAATCAAAGGAATGATAACGAGTGCATATTTTTTTTTGTAAACGAGTTTAAAAAACTTATTTAGTTCCATTTATTTAATCTCTTCTAACTTTTTCCCTAATAATTCTTCTAAACTACTTTTTGCTAATAAAACAGCACTTTCTGTTACAATTATTTCTTCTCGCTGTTTAGAGTTTTGAGAAAGCGCTGTACTATACTCAATGAAAGTAGCTTCCCCCCTTTCAAATTTGTACTTTATTTGTTTATATACAGCATTTATGTCTATTGATATCTGGTTTCTAACTTTAAGCGTTGTAAGGGCTTGCATATACCTAAAATATCTAGACTTTACTTCTGTTTCTATTGTTAATAAATATTCATCGGCTGTCAATTTTGCTATTGCTAGTTCTTCTTTACTTTGCTTAATTAAATTTGGCTTTTGAACAATTGATCCCAGATTTACATATAACCCAATCTGCGTTCCTGTATAAGTTGTGTTTGATAATGTAACTGAATTAGAGTTACTCGGCGAGTAGTAAGCCGAAAAAGCAAAAAAATCTAACCAAGATAATTTTGCCTTTTGCACATTTAAATTAGCAATATTAATTCTCCTATCATAGGCTTTAACCCTAGGGTAATTTTGTTTAGCCGTAAATATGAGTTTTTCTAAAAATGGGTAGGATAATTCAGGGAATAATGACTCTTGTGATTGAATAGAACAATGTGAACCTACTATAAAAAAGATAATTAGTCCTAATTTGTATATTTTAGGGCAATATTTACTCATAAAACTCATTCCGGCACAACTAAAAATCATATTAATCATTAATGTTTCAGTTCCAATTAATTGCTATTATAAAAAAAGGATTATTTTTATATAAAGCAATGATTCTCACGCAAATTAAAGATAATAATTATATACCTAAACGGCCTTTGTTTATCCCCTAACTATACACATTTATACATAGTTTACCTATATGTCATTAAAAGAAAAAATAAAAGCTAATCCTACATTAAAAAAATGGGTTCATTGGGCATTGGTTCCAAAAAATGAAGCAAGGCCTAGGCTATGGGTGAAGCTTTTAATTAACCCATTTATTCATCAAAAAGGAAGAAATGCTAAAATCAGGTGGAGAACAAGAATAGACGTTATGCCATTTAACCAATTTAGTTTGGGAAACAATTCAACTATAGAAGATTTTAGTACAATCAATAATGGTGTTGGAGATGTTTTAATTGGCAATAATACATTAATTGGAATGGGAAATGTAATTATTGGTCCAATTCAAATTGGCAACAATGTTATTTTTGCTCAAAACATTGTAGCAAGTGCTTTAAACCATGATTACAAAGACGTAAATATTCCTATTCATGAACAAAAAATCATTACAAAGCCTATTGTAATTCAAAACGATTGTTGGATTGCTGCGAATGCAGTGATCACTGCTGGAGTAACTATTGGAAAACATAGTGTTGTTGCAGCAGGTGCTGTTGTAACCAAAGATGTACCCCCTTTTTCTGTAGTTGTAGGTAATCCAGCAAAATTAATAAAGCAGTATGATTTTGATCTAAAAGAATGGAAAACTATTTAAACAGTTTCAGATTGAAATAATGCGGGGATAGTTCTTAAAATTAATTTTATATCATCTAAAAAGCTCTGATTTTCGGCATATTTATTATCCAACATTAAGCGCTCTTCTTCCGACATTTCTCCCTTACCTCTCTTTTCTACCTGCCATAAACCAGTAATACCAGCAGGAGCCATAAATCGCTTCACATATTTATCTGTAGTTAGTTTTTCTGCCTCATATAAAGGAAGTGGTCTATTACCAACAATGCTCATATCTCCAACAAGTACATTCCATAACTGTGGTAATTCATCAATGCTTGTATTTCTTATGAATTTACCAACTTTAGTAATCCTTGGATCATCTTTAAGTTTAAAAAATGCTGAACCTGCTTTTGCCTTTTTATTAGTGCTATATTGCTTCTCACACCAACGAATAGTATCTGAATACATTGGAAACTGGCATTGGGTTCCAGCAGCAATACATTCTTCACATAAATACTGAGCCGACTCTGCTTCGGTATTAGTAGAATCTTCAGTTGGCGAATATTGATTTAAATGTTTCAATTCCTTCAATCTTTTATCAGCATTTAAAAACATTGATCGGAATTTATAAAACTTAAACGTTCTATACCCTGAACCAACTCTCAATGCATAGTAGAACATTGGGCCCTTTGATTCTAATTTTAATAAAATACAAATTATTAATAGGAATGGTGATAATAAAATTAATGCAGTACCAGCAAAAACTACATCAAATACTCTTTTAATAAATGGTGTTTTATATTTTCCAAAATCTTCAACTATATTAGTGTTCTTTAATTGATCCCATTTATCAATCAGTAAATTTAGCCTTATTTCGATTCTTTCTTTATTTATTGGGAGTTTAAAAACTTCAGAAACACCAGATTTTAAAGCCAAAACTGCAGTGCTATCACTCAATTGCTGACTCACCAAGAAAAAGGGGATACTTAAAAGTTTCTTTTTACGTAAAGTTTCTAAAAAGGCAATTCCATCTGTACCCAATACTTCTGATTGAGAAACAATACCAACAAAGTTTGAATTATTAGCGTCTAGTGTAGCTAAAAAATCCGTTTGATTTTTGTAGGAAACTACTTTCTTATCTCCAAAATCAGCACTCAAAAAAGTCGATGTAATTTGCTGATCGCAGCCAATGAGTGCAATAATTTTCAATTGATTTACTAAATCCAAATTGGTCATCAATACATTATTTTTTAATTCTTCTAAGTACAACCTTTAACCTAGCTTCTAATTCTTTAGGGTTAAATGGTTTTACTAAATAATCATCTGCCCCTGTTTCAAGACATTTAATAATCATTTCTGAGCTTTCTTCACCAGATAAAATAACAATTGGAATATTCTTAAATAAATCACTAGCTTTTAATTGCTTAGTTAAATCTAATCCGCCCATAACAGGTGTATTTAAATCACTAATTACCAAATCTGGAATATTGCCCTGTTGCAAAAAAGCCATAGCATCAACCCCATCCTTAAAAATCTCAACCTCATATTCATTTGCTAGGTATTTTTTAAGAACGAGTTGCATGGTCATCTCATCCTCTACAACAACAATTTTTATCAATGATGAATTTGTAAATGCCATAAAAAAAATGGTTTTGCTACGCGTTACGCATATTTGCCTATCACACAAGTAATAGATTCAACGTGAAAATATTCAAATTCGCTGACATTGTAACAATAAATCATTAAATTAACTAATAGTAATGTTTAAAATTTCTTTTTAGTTTAACTAAACACCTATAACTTTTTATGAAAATGCTATGTTATAAATCTAGCAGTGTATATTATCGGATAAAAAAAACTAACCAACTTGATAGTTTAGAGAAGTTGAGGTAAAGCGATTTTACCGGCATTGATGCAATAGATTTTAAAATTAAACTTCCATTATAATTTACGCAGAAACCACTGTAAGTCAGAATCACTAGCATATAAAATCTCATAGTCATAAGCAGAAAGGAACTCTTGAACAGCTTTATAAACCCCGTAATGCACGTGGGATGTGTCATTTCTCCAGTCATCTCCGCTAATAATTCCACCTTTTTTTACTTTATTATTTAGTATCTCTAATTCTTTTTTGGTATGCTCATAATCATGACTTGAATCGATGTAAACCCAGTCGAAATATTCATCTGGAAAATTATTTAAGACAATAAGATCATCCTGAACATGAACAAAAACTCGGTTTTTCTCAATATCTTCTCTAAGTTCATTTAAAATCCCTACCAATCCATCTATGGTACTTTTATTACCAGAAGCCCATTCCCATTTAGGCTCTAAATGATACCAAGGATCTATCAAATGCAACTCTTTGGGATCAGAATACTTTAAAAGTGTTGGCGAAAAGTCGCCTTTAAACACCCCAATTTCAGCACCAATTGAATTCTTTGGATAATATTTTGAAACCAAAGGAGCCCTTATCGATTCATTTCTGCCTCGTTCAATTTTACGTTCCTTCTGCCAGAGATAAGGAGCTACAAAGTCATAAACAATTGTTTTCTTAAGAAAAGCTTTTAAAGGAGTAGTGGTATGTTGTGTATAATACATAACTTAAAATTGTAAATAAATTACCCTATTAATAAATGAAATTAATTGAACACAAAACAATGATTTCGGTATTAGATAAGCATCTTGCCTATTAAAAGAATGATATATTAACCTGAAAATGTTCAAAATCGCTGACATTGTAACAACTAAATTGATAATAAAATAAATTGCAAAGGCGAGCTTTTCTTTAATAACGTTAACTTTAGTTATTTTCGTATAATATAACGAAAAATGAGACCAATTGCAATCCCAAAATATATTGAACAGCTATACCATTTAAATCCATCCGACAATACAGTTATCAATAATATCAATACCCTCTACAAAAGTTTGCAAAATAATGACCCCTTAATTTCAATAGTTATTCCAGCCTTCAATGAAGAAGAAAATATACTTCAAACATTAAAAGCTTTATGTAATAACAAAACAAAATGGCCTTTTGAAATTATTGTAGTAAACAATAATTCTAATGACCGAACCGAAGAATTGGTAAATTCTACCGGAATTAAATGTATACTCGAAACAAAACAGGGAATAACAATAGCTAGAAATACTGGTTTAGCAAATGCTAAAGGAACTTATATACTTAATGCAGATGCAGATACTATCTACCCTATTGATTGGATAGAACAAATGGCTAGTCCACTAATTAGCAACAATAATATTGCAGCTGTTTATGGTAGATTTTCATTTATTCCGATTGGTAATACTGGAAGATTTGCATACTTTTTTTATGAGTATTTAGCAGATTTTATGCGATGGATTAATAAAACTTTTAGAGATGAGGCAATGAATGCTTATGGATTTAATTCTGGTTTTAGAAAAGAACAAGGCCTTGCTGTAGATGGTTTTAATCATCCACCAGGAACAAATGAAGACGGATGGATGGCCTTGAAACTTAGAGAAAAAGGCTTTGGTAAACTTTACTATGTTACTAATATTACTGCTCTTGTGTGGACTACCGATCGCCGCATTCAAATTGATGGTGGTATCTTAAAAGGCACCATCAAACGTATTAAAAGAATGGTAGGACTTTAAAGCTAATCTTAGATAAAAAATAGGGCTAATTGACTGAATGGTTGTAAATTGACAACCCAGTTAAAAAATGCACATATGAAAGCAATTCTTTGTTCAGTTCATGGATTACCAGAAACACTAGAACTTAAAGAAATACCTACCCCAACTCCGAACGAAAGAGAAATTCTAATAGATGTTTACAATTGTGGTGTAAACTTTCCTGACTCATTAATTATTCAAAATAAATACCAATTTAAACCACCATTACCCTTTTCACCAGGTGGCGAAGTTGCAGGAATTATTAAAGCAGTAGGCACAAAAGTAAAACACTTTAAAGAGGGTGATAGGGTTTTGGCACTAAGTGGTTGGGGGGGATTTGCAGAATCAGTTATTGTAGATGCATCAAGAGTTTTTCCTATTCCTGCAACAATGGATTTTAAAACAGCTGCTACAACTTTATACACGTATGGAACATCTTACCATGCTTTAAAAGATAGAGGGAAATTAAAAGAAGGAGAAACAATTTTAATTTTAGGAGCAGCAGGTGGTGTAGGAATTGCTGCAGTTGAACTAGCAAAATTAATGGGCGCCAAAGTAATTGCCGCAGCTTCATCCGAAGAAAAACTAGCATTGTGCAAAAGCAAAGGTGCCGACTATTGTATTAATTATTCAACACAAGATTTAAAATCTACTCTTAAAGAAATTACTAATGAAAAGGGAGTGGATGTTGTGTACGATCCAGTTGGTGGAGCTTATGCTGAACCAGCTTTAAGGTCAATGGCATGGGGAGGAAGATATCTGGTAGTAGGTTTTGCAACAGGCGAAATTCCTCAATTGCCATTTAATTTAGCACTATTAAAAGGCTGCTCAATCGTCGGTGTTTTTTGGGGAAGTTTTGCAGAAAGAGAACCCCAAAAGAGTTTGCAAAATTTTGGAGAGTTACTTTCTTTCTTAAATAAATCAAAAATAAATCAACCAATTCATAAAATTTATTCTTTAGCCGACTCGCCCAATGCAATTAGAGATTTAATGGATCGAAAAGTATTAGGGAAAGCAGTAATTCAAATTCGTGAAGAATTAGAATTACCTAAAACAACACAAAAATTAGAAAAACCAATTCTAACTGATGAAAAACAAACAACCATTTTAAAGATTAATGGAGTTGCCGATATAAAAAATCATATTGGCAAAACTGCCGGACCCAGTAAATGGCTAACAGTTACCCAAAAAATGATCAACAATTTTGCAAATGCAACTCTAGATTTTCAATGGGTTCATTTAGATATCGAAAAAGCTAAACAATTTTTACCAGGCGGTAAAACCATTGCTCACGGGTATTTAACTATGTCTTTAGCTTCTCAATTTTTTTACGAATTAATTGAAATCAATAATGTTCAATCCTTTTTTAACTATGGATTAAATAAAGCCAGATTTATTAGTCCAGTTACAGTTGATAGTAGAATAAGGCTAATAGCTAAATTAAATAATTTAGAAGAGCTTCCTAATGGTTCAGTAAAATTATTTTTACAATGCACCATTGAAATAGAAGGTTCAGATAAACCAGCTTATGTAGCTGAATTAATCAGTTTAATTTTATAAAAAATAAATATGCGATTAAAAAATAAAATTGCCATTATTACTGGAGGCGCCGCAGGTATTGGAGCTGCAACTGCAGAACTTTTTGCAAAAGAAGGGGCTACAGTCTATATATGGGATTTATCTAATGAGGGTGAAAATTTTGCAGCTAATTTAAGAAGCAAAGAACTAGAAGTTTTTTTTACCAATTTATCAGTTACAGATAAAAAAGCTGTTGAAAATGCTGCAAAAGAAATTATTAGCAAGCACGGTCGAATCGATATTCTCATAAATAATGCTGGAATTACAAAGGATAAAACTTTACTAAAAATGTTGGATGAAGAATGGGAAAAAGTGCTTTCTGTAAATTTAACTGGAGTATTTAATTGTACACAAATAGTTGCAGGTTATATGAAGAACCAGCAATATGGAAGAATTGTTTCTGCTTCTTCTAATGTAGGATTAAGAGGCAATTATGGACAAACAAATTATGTAGCAACTAAATCAGCAATTATTGGAATGACAAAAGTTTGGGCGTTAGAACTTGGAAGGTTTGGCATTACTGCAAATTGTATTGCACCTGGTTTTATAGAGACCCAAATGACAAAAGCTATTCCAGAAGAGGTAAAAAACAAACTAACTCCACTTATACCAACTGGGCACTGGGGTAAACCAATAGATATTGCATATGGATACCTATACCTTGCATCGGATGAAGCTTCGTATGTTAATGGAATTTGCTTAACAATTGATGGCGGCTCCGCCCGTTAACACATAAATCTTAATACTTATTTTTATTTCATATTTCTTATTTCTTAATTTATAATTCTTTTTATGGCTATTTATACAAATATGGATTTCTTAAAGTTTTTATTGTTTGATGTTCATTCAATAAAAGACCTATTCAACTACCAACGATTTTCGCATTTAGATGAAGAACAAACATGGATGATGATAGAGTCTGCAAAATTACTAGCAGATCAAGAGATGGCTCCTTACTTTAAAGAGATGGACCAAAATCCTGCAAAATATGATGGTAAAGGAAATGTACTTACACACCCTAGCTTAAAGCGAATAATTACTGAATCTGCAGCTCAAGGATGGATTGGTGCAAGCGCATCATTTGAACATGGTGGAATGCAATTACCAGAAATGATTTTTAGTACAGCACATCATATATTTCAAGCAGCTAATAATGGTGTAGAAGGATATTTGGGCCTATCAGCAGGAGCTGCTGGATTAATTACTAGTTTTGGCTCAATTGAACAAATAGAAAAATATGTTCCTAAAATATTTGCAGGAGAATGGCAAGGAACAATGGCATTAACAGAACCTCAAGCAGGCAGCTCTCTTTCAGATATTACTACAAGTGCAACTTTACAATCAGAGGAACAATATTTAATAAAAGGACAGAAAATATTTATCTCTGGTGGCCAACACGAAGCCTGTTCAAATTTTGTACACTTAACATTAGCAAGAATTGAAGGTGCACCTGCAGGAGTAAAAGGTATTTCACTTTTTATCATTCCAAAATTTAGGATCAAAAAAGATGAAAGTTTAGAATACAATGATGTGTATTGTGCAGGAGATTTTCAAAAAATGGGTCAAAGAGGTTATTCAACTACTCATTTATCATTTGGCGATAACAATGATTGCATTGGCTATTTAGTTGGAGAGCCCCACAAAGGATTAACTTATATGTTTCAAATGATGAATGGCGCAAGAATTAGTGTTGGTATGTGCGCCGCATCTGTTTCTATGGCTGCTTATCAGGCTTCGTTGCAATATTGTTTAGAGCGTCCACAAGGTAGACTAGCAAGTGAAAAGAATCCATCAAATCCACCTACTTTAATCATCAATCATGCCGATGTTCAAAGAATGTTATTAACACAAAAAGCTATTACAGAAGGTGCACTTTCTTTAGGATTAGAATGTAATAAGTTATACGATTTAACACATGCAGCAACCGGAGAAGAAAAACAAAATCACTTATTATTATTAGAAATATTAACTCCAATAGTTAAAACCTATTCTTCAGAACACGGAAGCAGATCAGCAGCATTAGCCATTCAAACTTTAGGCGGATACGGATATACAACCGATTTCCCTGTTCAACAACATTATAGAGATTTAAAAATAATGTCGCTATACGAAGGCACAACTGGCATTCAAGCAATTGATTTATTGGGTAGAAAAGTTACCATGGAAAAAGGCAAGGCATTGCATTTATTGGCAACCACTATAAAAGCTTCTATACAAGAAGCTTTAAAATATCCATCATTAGTACCGGCAGCTGATCAACTAGCAACTGAAATAATAGGCTTAGAAAAAACGTTGAAACATCTTTATCAATATGCAGCATCCGGAGAAATTGAAAGATATTTATCAGATGCCACAGTTTTTATGGAAATGATCAGTTATCTAGTAATTGGATGGCAATGGCTAAAAATGGGAATGGTTGCTACTCAAATGATAGAAAACAAAAGCTTGTCTAGCAAAGAAAATAACTTTTATAAAGGAAAAATTCAAACACTGTCATTTTATTGCAAATATGAACTTCCACATGCTAGTGCATTTGCTCAAACCCTTATAAACGAGCTACAATTAACCAATATCAAGGAATACGAATTATTTAAATAAAATCTATTAATCAATAAGGCAAATTGATTTAATTATCTTTGCTCAATAATAAATAGAGTTATGCTAAAAGTAGGCGTTTTTGGAGTAGGGCATTTGGGGAAATTTCATATCAATAATTGGAAAGAAATTCCAGGCATCAAACTTATTGGCTTTTTTGATCCTAACAATGATAATGCAAAAGAAGTATCTGAAAAATATGGATTAAAAAGATACATGGACGAAGAAAAATTAATTGATGCATGTGATATTATTGATGTAATAACTCCTACTATTCAGCATTTTGAAATTTGCATGCAAGCCATCAGAAAAGGGAAGCACGTATTTGTTGAGAAGCCAATTACTAATACCATTCAAGAAGGAAGAGATTTAATGAATATGGTTAGAGAAGCAAATGTAAAATTGCAAGTAGGGCATGTTGAAAGATTCAATCCTGCTTTTTTAGCAATTAAAGATTTGAACTTAAATCCAATGTTTATTGAAGTACACAGACTGGCGCAGTTTAATCCAAGAGGAACTGAGGTAAGTGTAATTCTAGATTTAATGATTCATGATATTGATATTATTTTAAGTTTAGTAAAAAGCGATGTAAAAAATATTGCTGCAAGTGGAGTGGCAGTAATGACAGAAACCCCAGATATAGCCAACGTTAGAATTGAATTCAATAACGGCTGTGTGGCCAATTTAACGAGTAGCAGAATTAGCATGAAAAAAATGCGAAAAATGAGGCTATTTCAAAAAGATGCGTATATAGGTATTGATTTTTTAGAAAAAAAGACAGAAATAATTAAATTAAAGCAACCTGACGATAATAATGTTTTTTCATTCGATATAGACACGCCCAATGGCAAAAAAACAATTGCAATAGCTACTCCATCAATTGAACCCTTAAATGCAATAAAGTTAGAACTAACCTCATTTGTTGATTCAATAATTAACAATAAACCCACTGTAGTAAGTGAACTAGATGGGTTTCTAGCAATGGAAGTAGCTCACCAGATATTAGATAAAATTAGCAGTACTAGCATTTTGGTAAATAAATAATTGGTGAAAACCTGATGCAGACTTTAAAGAGAAATATTAGCGCATATATTATTACCGATTATTTTTTTTCTTTAATAACTATTCTATTATTCAGCTTTTTATTTAATGATTTATCAGCTTCAATTTTAAAAATTGTTTTTCTACCAATTTTTTGGCTATTCTTTTATTTGCTCACAGGTAGCTATAGTAATTCCTTATTCGAAAAATCGAGACTAAGCGAACTAACTGCAACATTTTTACATACTATATTTGGTTGTTTGATTCTTTTTTTTCTTCCTTTATTAAGTAGTATTGACACAATTGAAAGATTCTTTGCATATAATACAATACAATTTATTCTCGTATTTTTTGGAAGGGCAATTTTATTATTCAGTACCAAAAAAAAAATTGCCGAAGGGCAAATATATTTTAATACACTTATAGTTGGAAATAATCCAAAATCAGTTAAAATTTTTGAAGCACTTAATAAAAACTTTAGGTACTTAGGTTATAAAGCAATTGGATTTTTAACTGTTCAACAAAACGAAGCTAAGAACGGGTTATCTAAATGGATCCCTATGATGGGTTCTATAGACAATATCAATTCCATCATTGACGAAAACAACATTCAAATTGTAATAATTTCGATCGACAAAAAAGACAAACATTTAATTGAGCATTTAGTAAGTAGTTTAATAAAAAAAGAAATTGATATTAAGCTTGTTCCAGATACGCTTGATATATTATCGGGATCAATCAAAACAAGTAATGTATTAGGAGCAATGCTAATTAATATTCAAACTTCTGCCCTCTCTCCTAAAGAAGAGCATTTTAAAAGATTATTAGATATCCTCATTTCATTATTTGGAATTGTATTTTTAAGTCCTTTACTATTTTTTGTATTTATTAAAACCATATTTAGTTCAAAAGGAGCGGCAATTTATAGCCAGGAAAGAATTGGTTACAAAGGAAAACCCTTTACAATATATAAGTTCAGAAGCATGTATGAGAATGCAGAAATTAATGGGCCTGCATTATCTAGCGATAATGATCCAAGAATTACCAATTGGGGTAAAACAATAAGAAAATGGCGCATAGATGAACTCCCACAATTATGGAATATTTTACAAGGAAATATGAGCCTTGTTGGGCCCAGACCAGAAAGGAAAATGTATATCGATTTACTTTCAGCAAAATCACCCTACTATCAATATTTATTAAAAGCAAAACCAGGCTTAACATCTTGGGGAATGGTACAATTTGGATACGCTTCTTCCGTAGATGAAATGGTGGAAAGAATGCAATACGATTTAATTTATATAGAAAACGCTTCATTAATACTCGATTTTAAAATTATGATGCATACACTCAGAATAATTTTATCGGGTAAAGGAAAATAAATACTCATTTGCAAAAAAATAAAATACATATACTTCACTCATCTAAAATTGATCAAATCAAATGGGATGCAAAAGTTGATGCCACTCCTAATGGTCTCATTTATTCTACAACTAATTATTTAAATGCAATCTGCGATAGCTGGTATGGTTTAATAGTAAATGATTATGAAGTAATTGCAGCACTCCCCTATAGAAGAAAAGGATTTATTGCATATTGGTATACTCCGCCATTTATACAGCAACTCGGTTTTATTGGAACTATAAATAATGAATTAGCCGTTCAAATAATAAATGCGCTAAAAAGTAAGTTTTCTTATGGAACTATATTATTGAATTTTGATAACCAACTATCAGCAACAATAATTCCAACACAACAAAAGATAAATTATATTTTAGATCTGTCGCCCCGATTTTCGGTTATTAAAAATAATTTTAGAAAAGATCTTCAAAAAAATATTGAGAAAGCTAAACTCTTTCAATTTGAATATACCAACTCAGTTTCATTTAACATAGCTATAGGTATGTATAAAAGGAATCATGAAAAGCAATTAAAAAATATAAATAAAAAAGACTACAATAGGTTTGAATATCTTTGTGATCAATTAAATTCAACTAGGCTAAAATGCTTTACCAGAGCAATTATCGATAACGATAAGCAAGTATTAGCAGTAGTTATTATTCTCCAAGATAGCAAAAGACTTTACAATATTTTAAACACTTCTACAAAAGAAGGTAAAAGCAAACAGGCTAATCATTTATTGTACAATAACTTAATAAAAGAATTTGCTGAACAAAATTTAGTGTTCGATTTTGAAGGATCTTCCAGAGCAGGAATTGGTGCATTTTATGCTGCATTTGGAGGCAACGAAGAAAAATATTTTATACACCATTATAATCTACTTCCATTTCCTCTTTCGCTTTTCAATTAAAGTCTTCCTGCTATAATTGTTTCTGCCATAATTAAGTCTACTGGTCGAGTAATTTTAATATTCTGGTATTCACCTTCAATTAAAAAAACTGGTTTCCCAAATGCTTCTACAACAGAAGCCTCATCTGTAAATGATTGATTGTATACTTGCTCAAATGCAGGTAAAATAATATTACTTAAAAAAGTTTGTGGAGTTTGTACGATTCTAACTTTAGTTCTATCAATAGCATAATGTGCATTGGCTTCTTCAATACGAACACTATCTGTTGAAGCAACAGCTGGTATTGCGCTCCCCAATAATATAGCTTGTTCAAAACAACGTTTAATTAATAATGGAGATACTAAACATCGAACTCCATCATGTACAAATACCACGGCCGGTTCAACCACCAACTTCAACCCATTTTGAACAGAATGAAACCTGGTTTCTCCTCCAATAACTATTGTTGATTGATGTACAATATTTAGCTCGGTTAATAAACTTTCACCAGCATCTAAATATTCCTTAGGTAATACTACAATAAAATAGAAATCAGAATATGCATGTAAGAATGCTGAAATTGTGTGCCACAGAATTGACTTGTTCTTTAATAATAAGAACTGTTTAGGAAGCGAATTACCCATTCTGCTACCAGAGCCTCCTGCTGTGATAATTGCAATTTTTTTCATTTACTAGTTAACTAAAGATGGCAACCATATTTAAGCCCTTATTATTTCTTACTCCTCTATACATACCTGCACTATTAAAAATTAAAGCCGAATTTCCATGAGCATCAACACCAATCATACCCCCTTCGCCATTAATTGCAATTAACTTT
>JBKJQV010000048.1:0-6848 GCA_046593815.1 Sediminibacterium sp.
ACTTGTTATTGCAAACAAAGAACTTATTTTTCAAAACGAGGAAAAAGAAAAGCGCGCAGCAGAACTTGTTATTGCAAACAAAGAACTTACATTTCAAAACGAGGAAAAAGAAAAGCGCGCAGCCGAACTCGTTATAGCAAACAAAGAACTTACTTTTCAAAACGAGGAAAAAGAAAAACGTGCAGCTGAACTAGTCATTGCTAATATAGAACTAACTTTTCAAAACAAGGAAAAACGAAAACGAGCTGTTGAATTTATCGCCTCTACTAAAGAAGTTGACGAATTAGAAAAGCGAGTGAAAGAGCGAACTGAAGATTTAGAGTCATTTTCATATTCTGTTTCACATGATTTACGTACACCACTTCGTGCCATAAATGGATATGCTAAGATATTGGAAGAAGATTACGACACCGTGCTTGATAAAGAAGGAAAAAGATTGTTGGGAGAGGTGAGAATTAATGCTATGAAAATGGGTATACTGATAGATGACCTGCTTACATTTTCTAGATTGGGGCGAAAAGGAATATCAAAGTCAAATGTAGATATGACCAAGTTGATTGAAACTATTCTTATAGATATAAATCAAAGTACTACACATAATGCTGTTATAAAATTTACTAAACTACTTCCTGCAGTTGCAGATTTTAAATTATTGGAGCACGTAATCACCAATCTTCTTTCCAACGCAATTAAGTATTCTTCTAAAAAAGAAAAACCGATTATATTAATTAAATCAGAGCGAAAAAATGGGAATCTTATCTATTCTATATGTGATAATGGTACTGGGTTCGACATGAAATATGCCGATAAATTGTTTGGTGTGTTTCAACGGCTACATTCTGATGATGAATTTTCTGGTACAGGTGTAGGACTTGCTATCGTTCAAAGAATTATAAATAAGCACGATGGTAGAGTATGGGCTGAAGGGATAGAAGGGCATGGTGCTACTTTTTATTTCAGCTTACCTGATATTGCTAAAAAATGAATAATTGAAAACAAAAAATTTATTAAATTATGGAAATTAATAATGTAGAAATCTTACTAATAGAAGATAATTTAAGCGATGCAGAACTGACCATTCGTGCGTTACGTAAAAGTAAAATTGATAATAATCTAGTTCATCTTAAAAATGGAGCCGATGCACTTGAGTTTCTTTTTGGAACTGGAAAGTATGAAAACAGAGATATTAACAATAAGCCGAAAGTAATATTGCTTGATTTAAAAATGCCTAAAGTAGATGGATTAGAAGTACTAAACCAGATAAAGAAAAACAAACTAACAAAAGCTATTCCTGTTGTAGTTCTCACTTCCTCTAAAGAGAATCCAGATATAGAACGGGCCTATTCATTAGGTGCTAATAGTTACATTGTAAAGCCAGTTGAGTTCGATGAATTTACGAAAGTTGTTGCTGACCTAGGATTATATTGGCTGCTGAAGAACCAACCACATGTTTAAATATGTAAATAAAAATACAAACTAATTGAAAACAAAATTAAAAATACTTCATCTCGAAGATACACCTGCAGACGCAGAATTAGTTGAAAGAGAATTAATTAAAGGAAGGATTCGATTTGATAAATTAGTTGTTGACAATAAAAAAGCTTTTGAAAAGGCACTTAATGAATTTGCTCCAGATATCATTATTGCAGACCATACACTTCCTTCTTTTGATTCTTTAGAAGCAATAAATATAATCAAGCAAAAAGCTATAAGAATTCCTTTTATATTGGTTTCTTCTACTGTATCTGATGAATATGCAGTAGAAATAATGAAAGCCGGGGCTGATGATTATATTTTTAAAGATCGCTTGCATCGCCTTCCACAAGCAGTAGTTAATGCAGTTGAGAAAAACAGTGCAGTTGCAAATTTGCAAACCATTTTCGAAAATACTTCTGAAGGATTTATACTTATTGATTCATATAGTATAGTAAAAGCATTCAATACAAAAATTGCTCAAACTATTTTATTAAATACAGAAAAAGAAATAAAAATCGGAAGCAATATTTATGACTTTATCCATCCATCTAGGCAAGAAATTTTTAAAATTATTCAATTAAAAGTGATGTCTGGAGAACCCGTTCAATACGATAACTATTATTTGAGAAAGAATGGGGATACGAAATGGTTTAGTTTTACTATTAATCCTGTAGTTAACAAGGTTGGAATAACTGAAGGAATTTGTATTACATCTGCAGATATAACAGCACGTAAAAAAGCAGAAAAAGAAATTATCGATTATAAATATGCACTCAATCAGTCATCTATTGTGGCAATTACTGACCAGAAAGGAGTCATCAAATTCGTAAATGAAAATTTCTGCAATATTTCAAAATACAGCGCTCAGGAATTAATAGGACAGGATCACCGTATTATCAATTCTGGTTATCATCCCAAATCATTTATTAAAAATTTATGGACCACTATTGCAAATGGTAAAATATGGAAAGGAGAATTAAAAAATAAAGCAAAAGATGGATCTATTTATTGGGTAGATACATCAATTATTCCTTTTATGGATGAAAAAGGCAAGCCTTACCAATATATGGCCATTCGGTCGGATATTACCGAACGCAAAAGTGCAGAGCATCTGCTGTATGAAAGCGAAATATTTAATAAAGGAGTGCTTTCTTCTCTTGGTTCACATATAGCTGTAATAGATCAATACGGGAATGTTGAAGCAGTAAATAAAGCATGGACTGATTTTGGAAATGAAAATGGAATATTATCGTTGAATAGTATCTCAATAGGAAGTAATTACTTTGATGTTTGCAAACAATCAATTAAAAATGGAGATAGCGATGCAGCAATGGCATTAGCCGGTATTCAATCGGTTTTTAATGAGGGAAAGGAAAATTTTGAAATGGAATATCCCTGTCACTCCCCTGAGGAGAAACGTTGGTTCCTTTTAACTGTAAGAAATTTCGGAAATGATAAATATAAAATTGTTATCTCACACCAGAATATTACTCAACAAAAACTGGAACAACTTCAAAAGGAAAAAATTAGTGTCGATTTAATTCAGCGCAACCATGATTTAGAACAATTTAGTTTCATCGTTTCGCACAACCTTCGCTCACCTGTAGCCAACATTATAGGGTTAAGCGAAAATTTGAAAGTAGAATCAATAACTCCGGTTGTACAGAAAGAATTACTTAAGGGGCTTTCAACATCAGTTACCGCACTTGATACTGTAATCAAAGACATTAATAATATCTTACAAGTAAAAAGTGAAGTTAATGAGAATAAAGAAGTCATCATTTTTTCAAAACTTGTTAAGGATATAATGATAAGTATAAGTAGTCTTATCGACAAACATGAGGTAAGTATTATAACTGACTTTTCAGAAGTGGACGAAATTTATTCACTCAAAATTTATATTTACAGTATCTTCTATAACCTAATAGGCAATAGCATAAAATACGGTAAGCTAAACGAACCGCCTATTATCGAAATAAAAAGTAAAAAAGAAAATGGAAAAATAATGCTCACTTTTAAAGACAATGGGCTGGGAATAGATATGAAAAAAAATGGTGCTAAAATTTTCGGTCTTTACAGACGTTTTCATTCGCATGTAGAAGGCAAAGGCATGGGCCTATTCATGGTAAAAACACAAGTAGAATTACTTGGGGGAAAAATATCTATTAGCAGTGAACTCAACAAAGCAACTGAGTTTTCAATAGAATTTGAAAATTAAATATTTAATGAAACAAATGAAAAAAAAATTTCTCCTCATAGACGATGACTCTATTAATAATTATCTTTCAATTATGATTCTGGAAAATACATTTCAAGAATTACTCGTTTACGATTTTACAATACCTGAAAATGGGTTGGAATTTATTAAGTCTGAACTAAACCTAAGTCCTTTAAATGGGAAAACAACACTTTTTCTCGACATAAACATGCCTACAATGTCGGGATGGGAGTTTCTCGAAGAGTTTGAGCTTTTAGATGCATCAATAAAAGAGCAATATAATATTTACATACTATCATCTTCGCTTAACCCAAAAGATATTGACCGAGCAGATGCAAATCCACTCGTAAAAGGGTTTATAGAAAAGCCACTTAATGAAGCTACACTTTTAAAAATATTTGAATAACGAAAAGATTTTATTTCGAAGGCTATAACTCACAAAAGTTTGGCAAATACCACTTTATTACGGTGCATTGCTTAATTTAAAATGCTTTAATTAAATATTAGTACTAACATCGTTTATTTACCAATACTAAATATTTTCTGGTAAAATAAAACACATGCACTAAATATACCAAATGTGTGAAGCAGGTAACTTTTTCCCAAAGTTATGTAACACTAACACTTATTCATTACAGTACTTTTATGAATAAATTATTAACTAACAATTTAAAAAAATAATATGGCACTCTTAAAAGTAATTGAGTTATTAGCAGAATCAAAAAAAAGCTGGGAAGATGCAGCTCAAAATGCAGTTACCGAAGCTTCAAAATCTATCCGAAACATTCGTTCGATATATGTTAAAGATTTTGATGCCGAAGTAGATAAAAAAGGAAAGATCATTCATTGGCGTTTAAACTGCAAAATAAGTTTCGAGTTAGATGGCGATAAATAAAACCTTTAATACGTCGTATAATTATTAATGAAATTATTGGCAATAATAAAACTAACGAACAGTTAACATTGTTGCTGATAAAATCTTAAATTCAAAAAGTAGTATGGAAAATAAAAATTTCGAAAGCTGCATTGAAGCTTGTGAAAAATGTGTTGATGCATGTGAAACTTGTTCAACAGAAAATAAAGAAAATACGGGAATGGAAAATTCTGTAAAACTTTGTACAGAATGTAAAGATCTATGCAACGAGTTAATTAATGCAAACAAATCAGAAGTAAACTTGGATTATCTCTGTAAAAAATGTGAAGAGGCTTGTATTGCTTGTGCAACTGAATGTGAAAAATATGCTGAAATGGAACATTGTAAAGTATGTGCAGATGCATGTCTCAAATGTGCAGCAGAATGTAAAAATATGCTTACAGTAGCTGCTTAATAAGTCAATAATATAGGGTAGTTGATTTTTGTTGTATATTGATGTTTCAACTAACTCTATGAAACAATTTATACTACTTGTTTTTATTTGTCTGTCAATTTTTGCTAATGCTCAAAAGAAAAAAGAAATTGTTGTTGCTGAAAAGCCAGTTTTAGACTCAATTTTTACAAACCTCAAATGGCGTAATATCGGACCTTTCAGAGGTGGACGAGCTAATGCAGTTTCAGGAGTAGTTAACAACGACCAGAAATTTTATGCTGGCTATACCGGCGGTGGAGTTTGGAGTACTGATGATGGTGGTATTAATTGGCATAATATTTCAGATGGTTTTTTTACTGTTGGCTCTATAGGAGATATTGCAGTTTCTGAATCTGATCCCAATATAGTGTATGTAGGAACTGGTGAGCATGCGGTTCGTGGCGTAATGACTAGTTACGGTAATGGAGTTTACAAATCAACCGATGCAGGAAAAACATGGAAAAATATCGGTCTCGAAAAATCAAGACATATAGCTGAAGTTGTTATCCATCCAAAAAATCCAGATATTGTTTTTGTGGCAGCTCAAGGAACTGTACACGGACCTAATAATGAACGGGGTGTTTATAAATCTACTGATGGAGGAACTACATGGAAAAGAACTTTATATATCAACGATAGTACTGGTATAGCATCACTTTCTATGGATATGACCAATCCAAGAGTTTTATATGCAACTGCATGGGAACATAGAAGATATCCTTGGACAGTTTCGAGTGGTGGACCGGGTTCTGGTATTTGGAAATCGGTTGATGAAGGAAATACATGGACTAAACTTACTGATGGTCTTCCAAAATCAATGGGAAAAATTGGAGTAAGTGTTTCACGAGCTAATCCTAATCGTGTATTTGCAATTATAGAAACTGAAAAAGCCAAGTCGGGATTATATAGATCAGATGATGCAGGAAAAACTTGGGCTTTATTTTCAAATAATCAAGATATCTGTTCTCGTTCATGGTACTACATGAAAGTATTTGCAGATCCTCAAAATGAAAATTTAGTATATGTATTGAATGCTCCTGTAATGCGTTCGATTGATGGTGGTAAAAATTTTACTACCGTAAAAGTTCAACATGGAGATACACATGATTTTTGGATCAATCCTACAAACAATCGCCAAATAGCTTTGGCCGATGATGGTGGCGCAGAAATTAGTTATGATCAAACTCGCACATGGTCTTCAATTATGAATCAACCTACAGCGCAGTTTTATAGAGTAAATACAGATAATGTGTTTCCTTATAAAGTATATGGTGGTCAGCAAGACAATAGTTCTGTAATAATCGCAAGCAGAAACAATTCAAATTCAATTACAGAGCGCGACTGGACTGCTGGCCCAGGATGTGAATCTGCATTTTTAGCTTTTGATCCTGAAAATCCACTTAATGTATATGGTGGATGTTATCAGGGTTATATAGAAATCATGAATAGAAATAGTGAAGAGACTAAAAATATTCAAGCATATCCAACTTTAAATCTTGCTATAGAGCCCAAGGATATGAAATATCGATTTAATTGGAATGCACCTATACTTGTTTCACACCATAATCCTAATGTAGTTTACCATGCAGGAAATGTACTTTTTAAATCATCTAATGGAGGAATTAATTGGGATATTATTAGTCCAGATTTAACTCGTAATGAAAAATCAAAACAAGGCCCCGGAGGTATTCCATTTACCAATGAAGGTGCAGGAGGAGAGAACTATAATACCATTTATTATATTGCCGAATCTACTTTAGAAAAAGGAGTATTGTATACTGGTAGTGATTGCGGATTGGTTCAATTAA
>JBKJQV010000110.1:0-15151 GCA_046593815.1 Sediminibacterium sp.
AACAGCAACACCAGTTTCTATTGGTAAAACTTTTGTATAAATTGCTGTTAATACCAAAACTACTGTTGCCGAACTTGTTTGAATTATAGCAGTTAGTATAAATCCAAAAAGTACAAAAGCAATTTGCGGGTATGAAAGATATGGAGTAAAATTAAAATGAATTAAAAGCTCATTCATGCTTTCTTTCATGAATTGTAATCCTAGAAAAAGCAACCCTAATCCTAATATAAGTTGAGCAAACTTGAATATTGTTTTTTGTTTGTTTACTAAAATCATGGAAATCCCACCAATCCCAATGAGTGGAAGAGTAAATAAATTTAGGTTTACTTCGAAACCAATTAAAGCTACCAACCAACTGTTGAATGTGCCACCTATATTAGCACCTAGTACAACAGCCATTGCATTTCTCATAGACAAAACGCCTGCACCTACAAACGAGAGTAACATTAGGTTTACGATGGAACTACTTTGTAAAATAGCAGTAACAATTAATCCACTAAAAATTGCTTTTACTTTATTTTGGGTGTTCTTTTGGAGAAACAGTTTAAATGGTCTTCCTTGAATTTGCTTCATTGTATCTTCTAAATGAAACATTCCATAAAGGAACAACCCAAGGCCAGCCAGCAATTTCCAAAAATCAGGATTCATTTTATATGCATTAAAGCATACCACAATTTACAATAATTAGTTGGTTGAATAATGGCGATATTTATTTATCTCATACAGGATTTATCTTTGAGGATACTCATACCTCCTGCCATGTTAGTAATCTTGTTAAATCCGTTTTGGGTTAGCATATAACTTGCCAATGGACTTCGATGACTATGTGAGCAATAAACAATTATCTCTTTATTTTTGAAAATTTTAAAACTTGAAAGTCTTGACTCAAGCTCTTGAATTGGTATATTGATAGCGTTTTTTAATGAACCAAAATTTGGATTTACTTTACCTTCAAACTCTTCTTTTGTTCTAACATCTAGTAATACAACATTTGGGTGTTTTTTTATAAAGTTACAAATAGCATTAGGTTGTATTGTTTTAAAAACAATATTCGACTTTTTTACTAACTCCATTTTACAAGAACTACAAGATCCAGGTTCGTTATAAGATGAATTATCGCAATCATATCCACAAGGAATACATTTATAAACTTCAGGCTTTTGATTAATTCCAACTTTGCCAGAATTAGTAAATGATAAAAAAATGATAATAAGTAGTAATAGTTGCATAAAAACTTATTTAAATAAAGCTACAATAATTAGCCAAAATATATATTAATAAAATCCTAGATTACAATGAGTAAATATTAGCTTTGAGAAAAGCATTTTATGGCAATTATTTGGAAAGGGGTTTTTCCAGCACTTACTTCTAAGTTTACCTCAAATGATGAATTAGATCTACCCTTATTTGATCTGAATTTGCAATCTCAACTAGCAGCTGGAGTAAATGGGATTATTTTAGGTGGCACTTTAGGTGAATCAAGTGTATTAACCAATCAAGAAAAAGAAACCTTGGTTAAATATGCTGTTCAGCAAGTAAATAATCTAGTACCCGTAATAATTAATATTGCCGAAGGAAGCACTCGCGAAGCAATTCAACAGGCAAATAATGCAAAAAAATGGGGAGCTAAGGGATTAATGTTATTGCCACCTATGCGCTACAAAAGCGATGCTAGAGAAACAGTTGCTTATTTTAAGGCAGTAGCAAATGCAACCGATTTGCCTATTATGATTTATAATAATCCAATTGACTATAAAACAGAAGTTACACTCGAAATATTTCAGGAGTTAGTTAGCAGTAAAACTATTCAGGCGGTAAAAGAATCAACAAGAGATGTTACAAATATATCTCGAATGCGAAATCGTTTTGGAGATCGATTTAATTTATTATGTGGAGTAGATACTTTGGCAATGGAGGAGCTTGTATTGGGTGCGGATGGCTGGGTTGCAGGACTTGTTTGTGCATTTCCAAAAGAAACAGTTGCTATATATAGAATGGTTAAAGCTGGAGAAATTGAAGCTGCTACAAAAATTTATCGATGGTTTATGCCTTTATTGGAATTAGATATTCACCCTAAATTAGTTCAATACATTAAATTAGCAGAACAGGAAGTTGGGCTGGGTTCTGAGTATGTTCGAGAACCTCGACTTACACTTGAGGGAGTTGAACGAACAACTATTTTAAAAATTATTCATGATGGAATAGCAAACCGCCCCTTAATTTAAAATTGATGAAATTACAAGAGATGCCAAATTACCATCATATATTGGAGCAATCAATTGCTGCATTTGAAGAGTATAAAAATATAAATACCTCTACCAAAGCTTTATTCTTAGAATCTATTGCCAATGAGATTGAATTGTTGGGAGATCTTTTAATTGAAACTGCATCTGCTGAAACAAATTTACCAGCTACCAGATTAATTGGTGAAAGGGGAAGAACTACAATGCAGCTAAGAATGTTTGCAAATATGCTAAGAGAAGGTAGTTGGGTTGATGCAGTTATCGACAATGATATTCGTAAAATGTTAATTCCAATTGGACCTATTATAGTATTCGGTGCAAGTAATTTTCCATTTGCTTACTCTACGGCAGGTGGCGATACGGCAAGTGCTTTAGCAGCCGGATGTTCTGTTGTTGTAAAAGCACACCCTGCTCATTTGCAAACTTCTATTTTAGTGGCCAATGCAATTGCAAAAGCTGTTAAAGACAATCATTTACCCACAAATATTTTTCAACATGTAGCAGATATTTCTTTTGAAGCTGGTAAAGCTTTGGTAGAAGATCCTTTAACAGCAGGTGTAGGTTTTACTGGCTCTGCATCTGGTGGAAATGCATTAATCAAATATGCAAGTGACCGTAAATATCCAATACCTGTATTTGCAGAAATGGGAAGCGTAAATCCTGTTGTTTTGTTGCCAGATACGTTAGCAAAAAATGGAAAAAGTATTGCTCAACAATTTGCCGCATCAATCACTTTAGGAATGGGACAGTTTTGTACAAATCCAGGAATTTTATTGGCAATTGAATCCCATGAATTAAAACAGTTTATATCTTCACTTATAGAAGCAATTGATTTAGTAGTTCCTGTAAAAATGTTACATAATGGTATTTTCGAAGCTTATCAAACTAAGCAGCAATTAGCTCTCGCTCAAAAAGGGGTGGAGCAATTAAATAATAGTTTGCATCATTTAAATACAGAAATACCTTTTCCTATTATTGCAATAGTAAGTGGACAGAATTTTTTGGTAAACGAGCTACTGTATGAAGAAGTTTTTGGGCCTTATTCATTGGTTGTTTCATGTAAAGATGAAGTAGAATTAAAAGCAGTTCATCAATCTCTAAAAGGACAACTTACCACTACAATAATGGGAACGGATAATGACTTCTCTGACTTTTCTTCATTAATTAAGGAGTCAATAAATATTGCAGGTAGAATAGTGTTTAATGGAGTTCCAACAGGTGTAGAGGTTTGCAATGCAATGGTGCATGGTGGACCTTCTCCTGCATCATCTGATGGTAGATTTTCTGCGGTTGGAATAAATGCCGTTAAAAGATGGGTTCGTCCTGTTTGTTACCAAAACGCTCCTCAAAATATTTTACCCGATTCTCTCAAAAACGAGAACCCATTAAAAATATGGAGATTAAAAAATAATGTTTTTGGTAAGGAGTAAAATTATTATTTATGTTAACTGCACCCATTCAATACAATCCCCAAAAAATAAATACACAATTAAATGGTTCCATTTTTTCATGTATTGATGCACATACTTGTGGAAATCCTGTAAGGGTAGTTGTTGAAGGTGGTCCTTCTCTCTCAGGAAATAATATGAGTGAAAAGCGACAACATTTTATTAGTGAATTCGATTGGATTCGCAAGGGGTTGATGTTCGAACCTAGAGGGCATGATATGATGAGTGGCAGTATTCTCTATCCTCCACACAATCCTTTAAATGATATTGCAGTATTGTTTATTGAAACAAGTGGATGTTTACCAATGTGTGGACATGGTACAATTGGAACAATTACAGTAGCTATTGAAGCGGGTTTAATTAAGCCGCACAATCCAGGAGAAATTTTAATGGAAGCTCCTGCTGGATTAATTCGAATTACTTACAAGGAAGAAGGCGGTAAAGTAAAATCGGTAAAGTTAACAAATGTACCCGCATATTTAGCTGCACAAGATATAGAGATTGAATGTATTGATTTGGGTATACTAAAAATTGATGTTGCATATGGCGGAAATTTTTATGCTATTATTGATGTTCAAGATAATTTTGCGGGACTAGAATTTTATACTGCTTCTGAACTAATTTCATGGTCAAGATCGATTAGAGAAAAAATAAATGCAGCTAATCAATTTATTCATCCCGAAAATCACACTATCAATGGCTGCTCGCATATACTTTGGGCCGGAGCTCCATTAGCATCAAGTTCAACAGCCCGCAATGCGGTTTTTTATGGAGATAAAGCCATCGATCGTTCTCCTTGCGGCACTGGCACATCAGCTCGCATGGCTCAATTGTATTCAAAAGGGAAGCTTAAAAAGGGAGATCAATTTATTCACGAGAGTATAATTGGTTCAATATTTATTGGCACTATTGAGGATGAAACAATGGTAGGAGGAAAGCCAGCTATAATTCCAGGCATAGAAGGATGGGCAAAAATTTATGGATATAATACTATTTCCATTGATTCCAAAAACGACCCGTATGCATTTGGATTTCAGGTTCTTTAAATTGTTATATTTTTTTAGTAATATCCCAATTCTTTTTTTCGATGGTATAAATAAAGTTTAGTTGCGATGCTTCTCCATAATAGGCAACATTTTCTTCTCCTGTTTTAATTGCTCCTAATTTTTCAATTGCTTTTTGTGATCGAATATTATTTACTCCTATAACAAAATTGATCGTTTCAATAAATTGAAAAGCATAATCAATCATTAGCTTTTTGCACGATAAATTAAATGGCTTACCCCAACATTCTCTGGAATAAAAAGTATAGCCAATTTCTATCGATTTTTTTTCTTCATTGTAATTACAAAATCTAGAGCTTCCAATAGGTTCGCCAGATTGGGTATTGCTTATTAAAAATGCACCACCAGATTCAAAGGCACCTTTAAAAAAATTTTCAAAAACTTCCGTTTTATACCTATTCTTATTGGGGTGTTGTTCCCAAATGAGCGGATCGGAAGCAACAGAATACAGTTGTTCAAAGTCGATTTCTTCTAAAGGAATTAATGTTACCCATTCATTAGAAATGAAGGATGGCTGTAAATTGAACATATTAGGAGTGAATAAAAATTTAACATAAAGCTATGATATATTAATTATTAAATATATCTTACTGGGGTCTTCTTTTTTCTAACACTCAAATTTCAAACAAATGAATGCAAATTCACTTAAAAAGTCGGCAATCCTGATGCTGGTATTAGTTACCATTGCATTGGTGAGCTGGGAAATTAGGCTCCGAAAAATCGGAGTTACTACAACTTATGATGGTGGCAATGCTTTATGGTCAGATAAACGGGCCATGGTATATGAACCAAAAGATAAGGTTACCGTCTTTATTGGTTCGTCACGTATGAAATATGATATTGATATCCCCACTTGGGAATCGCTTACAGATGGTAATCAAGCAATTCAATTAGCACAAGATGGAAGTAATCCTATACCTGTATTATTAAATCTAGCCAATGATGAAAAATTTAAAGGGAGGTTACTGATAGATATAACTGAAGGATTGTTCTTTTCTATGTCGCCATTCAACAATTTGGAGCCCAACAAGAATATGAAGTATTTTAAAGACAGAACATATGCACAAAAAGCGAGTTTTGAAATAGATAAAGTATTACAATCTCAATTTGTATTTTTAGATAAAGAAAATTTCTCTTTAAACACTTATTTAGATGAATTGAAATTCAAAAATCGACCGAAGGTATTTGTTATGCCTATTTGGCCTTGGCAATTTGGAAGGGTTTCTTTTGGTAACCAAGAATTTATGAATGAAGAATTTGTAAGAGATACCAATTTGCAAGTAAGGGTTCGCAATATCTGGGCAGGTTTTGCTAAAATGTCAACTGACCCTCCAGTGAGTGGCAAACCATTGGATTCAATTATAAATGTGGTAAAAATGGCCACTAATAAAATTAAAGCTAGAGGTGGGGAAGTGTTTTTTACCAGAACACCTTCTAGCGGCCCCTATTTAATGGGAGAAGAACACGGTTATCCGCGAGACAAATATTTCAATAGGATATTGGCCGAAACCCAAACACAAGGGTTTCATTTTAAAGATTATCCATCTACACAAAACATGATCTGTCCTGAATGGTCGCACTTAGCGCCAACAGACGCAGTTGCTTTTACCAAAGAATTGGTGAAAGCTTTGAAAGAAGAAAAGGGATGGAAATTTTAATTTAAACCAACACAATCTATTGTTATGATATTTAACTCATTAACGTTTATCGTTTTCTTTATCATTATCATGATATTGCACAATCTTCCTTTTTCTTGGAAGACAAAAAAAATAAATTTATTATTGGCCAGCTATATATTTTATGCTGCCTGGAATCCTGTATTCATTTTATTACTATGGTTTTCTACTATTATTGATTTTTTTGTTGGTAAAGCATTGTACAACGAAGAAAATAAGCGAAAGAAAAATATACTGTTAGTAGTAAGTTTAATAGGCAATTTATGTATGTTGATCTTTTTTAAATACGGCGGATTTTTATTGGAAAATTTTGTTACAGTGGTAAATGCATTTGGGGTTGATTTTCATCCTGCAAAACCAAATATCATTTTGCCTGCAGGAATTTCATTCTATACATTTACTACTTTATGTTATACCATCGACATGTATAAAAAAGAAAGTAAACCAGTTAAATCTTTGCTCGATTTTTCTTTGTTTGTTACCTTCTTCCCTCATCTTGTTGCTGGTCCAATAGTTCGTCCTCCTCAGTTGGTTCCTCAATTTGAAAATGAGCGAAAAGCAACACAGCAGCAGATATTACAAGGTTTATTTTTGTTAACCTTAGGATTATTTTGCAAAGTTGTACTAGCAGATAGTATGTTGTCGGTTTCTGCAGATGCTATATTTAATGCCCATCAAAAATTATTGCCGTTAGATGCTTGGATGGGTGTATTGGCTTTTTCGGGACAGATATTTTTCGATTTTGCAGGGTACTCTACATGTGCAGTTGGGGTAGCTGCTTGTTTGGGTTTTGTTTTACCACAAAATTTTTTATACCCTTATGCTGCAGTCGGATTTTCTGATTTTTGGAGAAGATGGCATATCACATTGTCGGCATGGTTGAGAGATTATTTATACATTCCTTTAGGAGGTAATCGAAATGGTAAATTTCAAACATATCGAAACTTAATGATTACAATGTTATTGGGTGGTTTATGGCATGGTGCTAACTGGACATTTGTAGCTTGGGGTGGATTGCATGGATTTTATTTGTGGGTTGAAAAAGCCATTTTAGATGCAAGAAAAGAAACGGCAAAGCCAAGTTTCATACCAAAATTTATTTTGGCAATGGCTACCTTTTTTTTAGTGAATGTAACTTGGGTATTTTTCAGAGCAAGTACTTTTCATCAGGCGGGACAAATATTACAATCCATGTTTGGATTTATGAAAAATGGAGAAGCAGTTTTGAGTACATTAGCAATTTGGAAAGTTTCGCTGATAATAGTAGGTATGGTTATTGCTCAATGGTTGATGCGTAATAAATTGGTTATCGAAGTTATTCCTAAGCTTACCTGGTGGGCATTTGGTACTGTTTGGGCATTCATCTTATTATTAATTATTTGGAGTCAAGAGAGCGGAAGCTCGTTTATTTATTTTCAGTTTTAATGTTTATACTATTGTATAATCCTAAAAAAAATCCTCTCTGTTTTTGTGGAGAGGATTTTTTTATATTAAATTAAAATAGTTTTTCATTGGGAGGTTTGATTCCAAGTAATCGAATATAAATGGTAGCTTGCCCACGATGATGGGTTTGGTGCTCAAAGCCTTTCATAATCCATGCTAAACGCGTTTCATCAAAATTTCCTCGCTTCACTTTTTCTTCAAATTTACTTGCATCCATTGTTTTTATTGCATCAATAGCATAATCATAACTTGCCATTACAAAATATGCAACTGAATCAGCAGTTTGAGCAGAAGCCGTTTTTTCTAATGGTCTTGCGCCCCAAGCTAATCTTGCATTACCAGCTCCATTGTTAACCAATCCTACGGTGCCTTGAGAAAGATGTAACATTTGTTGAGCAAATGTTCTAATGCTGTCTTGGGCCCTAAAACCATATTTATCTTTAGGCATTGCATCTAAATACTCTTTGGTGTAGGCTTTAGCCCTTTCCCAATCTTTTAATAATTGAGCTTTAAGCGATTCAGCCAGTTGTGCTTGTGTGTATGCAAAACTGAAAATCATAACTAAAGAAAGTACTGCTTTTTTCATAAAAAATAATTTAGGATATTAAATTACACGAAAACTAAATATACTGAAAGGATAAATGATGAATGGTTGATGCTATTTTAATCGATTTTTAATTCTCTTTTACTGCCACTATACAACTCATATTCTAGTAAACGACAATCGATAGTGCTATTGTAAAATTCAATTCTACGCTTGGCTTTTAATCCTATTTTTTTAGCTAAATCTAAATTGCCGGTAAAAATATATCCGAAATAGCCTTTGCATTGTTGTTTCATAAAATCACCAATTCTGCTATAGGTTGCTTCTAAATCTACTACTTCTCCCATTCGTTCTCCATACTCAGGATTCATCATCATGATGCCTTCTCCATTTTCTGGAATTTCTGTAGCAGCAAAATCGCATACACTAAATTCAATTAGTTGTTGAACACCTGCAGCGATAGCATTTTTACGCGCATTTTCAATTGCTTTTGCACTAAGATCACTTGCAATAATTCGTACATCAAGAACATCTTTTATTTGTGTCTCCAATAAAGCATCTTCTTTTGCATATACCGATTCATCGTATCCTTTTACATGCATAAATGCATAATTATTTCTGAATAATCCAGGCCTTCTATTGGTTGCTATTAATGCAGCTTCAATAGCCAAGGTGCCTGAGCCACACATAGGATTGATAAATGGATTTATGCGATTCCAGTTTGTAGCTAATATTGTTGCAGCTGCAAGTCCTTCTAGCATAGGAGCGAGGCCAGGGATTTTTCTATAACCATGTCTTGCCAATGAATCTCCAGAAGTATCAATAAATATTTCTGCAGATTCCATTTTCCAAAACAAATGAATTACAGTGCCAGTAAGAGCTGCTCCTGTAGAAGGACGCTTACCAGTTTTTTCTCGTAATCGATCTACCACTGCATCTTTAACGCGCAAATTGGCAAACATGCTATTGTTGATGGTTTCGTTTTGTACATTACTGGTAACAGAAAAATAACCATCTTCAGGTAAAATATCTTCCCAATTAATGTCTACTAAATTATTGTAAATATCATCTGCGTTTTCAGCATCGAATGTTTTTAAACTATATAAAACCTGACTAGCACAACGGAGGTTTAGATTTAGTTTAATGCAATCATTTATGGTTCCAGTTAATCTTACACCAGTAACAAATAATTGGTTGATACTAAAGCCTAAATCGGTTACTTCTTTTTCTAAATAAGGAGTAATGCGCTTATGGCAGGTAATTGTAATAGGACCAGGAGTAGTAAATAAGTTCATATCAAAACCGAAAATACTCGATTAAAAGCTTCCAGCATCAATATCTTTAATAAATTGAATTACTCCATTCATATATATTTTTTGATCATCCCACATTGCAAGGTGGGTACCATTTGGGCAATAAAGATATTTTCCTTTTTGAACGAGTTTACTTTGGGCTTCCATTTCTTTAGGGTCCATGGTATCATATTTGGCACCAATCATTAGCGTTGGTACTTTGATTTCTTTCAATCGATTTTTAATATCCCATTTAGCTAATCGGCCACTTATGCCAAATTCGCTTGGACCTTGCATCATGGTATAAATTTCACCATTAGCATGTTTCAATGAACGGTTTAATGCATCAGGCCATTCTGTTAATTTACAAATATGTTCATGATAAAAATTCGGTATTAAAAGCTCCATGTATCTAGGGTTACTAAATTCCTTTTTTGCTTCTAATGAACGGATCTCTGCAAGAATTTCAGGTTTCATTTGTTTAGCCAATACTTCATCTGCATATTTACCATATTCTGGAGCGCTTGCAACCATATTAGAAACCAATAAACCTTTCATATTTTGCTGATATTTTAACGCATATTCCATGGCAAGTATTCCGCCCCAAGAATTGCCTAAAACATAAAAATTAGAGCTATCGGCACCAATTGCTTTGCGAACCTGTTCTACTTCTTCTACAAAACGCTCAGTGGTCCATAGGCTACTGTCTTTTGGTTGATCGCTATAATAAGAACCTAGTTGATCGTATTCATAAAATTCAAAACTTTCTCTTTGAAAAAAAGTTTCAAAACATTCCAGGTATTCATGGGTCATTGCTGGACCGCCATGCAATAATAAAATTTTTATTTTCGGATTATTCCCAAAGCGTTTTGTCCACACTTTAAAATCTCCAACTGGTGTTTTTATAGGAATCATTTTTACACCCGCTGCTTCTATAGAATCGCCGTAGTTATAATAGTTAGATGTTGTGGGTTGTCTATTTTCGCATGAAAATAAAATGAAAGCAAAAAGTAAAATTGTAAAATGTCTCATTGTTTTTTATTTAAAAGTTAAAACCAATATTAATGCAATAATTGCCGGAAGCGCTTGCGTAAAAAATATTTTTTTATGAGCGCTAACTGCTCCATAAACGCCTGCAACAATTACACAACTTAAAAAGAATATAGCAATATTTGAACTCCATTTTGTATCATCAATAAAAAAACTCCAAATTAAACCAGCAGATAAAAATCCATTGTACAACCCTTGGTTGGCTGCCATTTTTTTAGTTGGCGCAAATAAATGATCTGGTAATGCACCTTTAAAAGTTTTCTTGCCCAAGGATTCCCATGCAAACATCTCCATATAGAGAATGTATAAATGCTCAATTGCAACAAATGCAGTAAATATGTTGGCAATTAGTTTCATTATTTGAAGTTAGCTTATTTTATCAAAATTATTATTGGTAAGGTGTTGAATGTTTTTGGTTATTTTTTCGATATCCCAATCCCACCATTTTAAAGTTAATAATTGATCAATTTTATCTTTCGAAAAACGCTTTTTTATTTCTGTTGCTGGGTTGCCTCCAACTATGCTATATGGCTCCACATCTTTTACTACCGTAGAATTTGTTGCAATGATTGATCCATCACCTATAGTTACACCAGCCATTATTGTGGCGTTATATCCTATCCAAACATCATTGCCAATGTTTAGGTTGCCTTTGTTAGGATACGATTTGCCTTCCATTGCATTCTCCCATCCATTTCCAAAAATGGCAAACGGATAAGTTGAAATTGCATCTGTTAAATGATTAGCTCCATTCATAATAAATTGAACATTTGAAGCGATCATGCAAAACTTACCAATAATAAGTTTATCTCCAGTGAGATCAAAATGATATTTCACATTTTTTTCAAAATTTTCTACATTTTCAAAATCATCATAATAGGTAAAATCTCCAACAATAATATTGGGATTTTTAATGATGTTTTTTAAAAAGCATAATTGCTTATAATGAGGTAGAGGAAAAATTATATTTCTATCAGGATATAACATAGTTTATTCTTTAAATATTTGCGACTTTTATTTTTTTAATAATCTCCATAATCCAACTATTGGACCAATTGCAAGAAATATATAAATGTATTGTGCATCAACATAAGTCGATATTAAGTTAATCAATTGAATGCTAATAAGTGTAATTGCAAATCCAATACAATTTACTATTGTTAATGTAGTTCCTCTCAATTCTTCAGCAACATTTTGAGCTACTAATGTAGAAAATAATGGAGAATCGCCAACTACAGTCATCCCCCAAAAAAATAAAAAAAATAAAAATATTGGTATGGAATTATTCAATAAAAATAGAGGAGAAATTAAACAACAAATACATGATGATAACAATAGTATTGTGGCAATTTTTTTTGGATGAAATTTTAGCGAAAATTTCCCTGATATAATACATGCTATAGAGCCAGAAGCAATAATTAGAAACGATAATAACGGAACATTTAAAGTTGATTGAGGGTAAGTGTTTTTATAGTTCAATAAAATGATTGGAACGAAAGTCCAGAAAGTATATAACTCCCACATATGTCCGAAATAGCCAATTGCAGCAGATTTAAATTGTTTATTTTTAAACGCAATAAAGAAAGAACCAATTTTTAAAGTCTTACTTGCTTTTCTATAAGGGCCATCTGGAACAAATAAATAAATTATTAATCCGCCTAAAACTGAAAGCAATGAAGTAGTATAAATTACATATTTCCAAGGAAATTGTGCTGTTGCGTTTTTTAGTAAATGAGGGAAGGCGGTTCCGAGTACTAAAGCGCCAACTAAAAATCCCAATGAGTTCCCTAGTCCTTTTTGGAAATAGTCGGCGGCTATTTTCATTCCAACAGGATAAATTCCTGCCAAGAAAAATCCAGTAAAAAATCGGAATAAAAGTATAGAAGTAGTATTAATTCCTTCCATGCAAATAGCCAAGTTAAACAGCGCTGCAATTACAGCGCTAATAAAAAATACCTTAGAAGGCGAAAATCTATCTGCGATTGCAAGTATTGCATAGCAGAGTGTACCAATTACAAATCCTAATTGCACTGCACTAATTGCGTGAGCTAAAAATTGATGATTTAGTTCGAATTGTTTAACTATTTCGGGCATTATTGCATTTCCTGCAAACCAAATTGATGTACAAAAAAATTGTGAAAAAATAATTATTGGTAAAACCTTTTTCAATTAGCTAAAGATAGAAATAGTAGTTAAATATTGTTGTAAATTCGCTATCTAGAAAAATTTACAAAAATTAAACATTTATAGAATGGAAAATCAAGAATCTTCAGGAAACAATGGTGCAGCTAAATGTCCATTTACTGGGAGTATGGCAAAAAAAAGTGCAGGTAATGGAACAAAAAATGTTGATTGGTGGCCCAATCAATTGAAGTTAAATATTCTTCGTCAGAATTCTGCTCTTTCCAATCCACTAGGAGAGTCATTCAATTATGCTGAAGCTTTTAAAACTTTGGATTTAGATGCAGTCAAAAAAGACATTATTGAATTGATGACAAACTCACAAGATTGGTGGCCTGCGGATTATGGTCATTACGGTCCTTTCTTTATTAGAATGGCTTGGCATAGTGCAGGTACATATAGAACTGCAGATGGTAGAGGTGGAGCGGGTTCTGGAACTCAACGTTTTGCGCCATTGAATAGCTGGCCAGATAATACCAACTTAGATAAAGCTCGTTTACTATTATGGCCTTTAAAACAGAAATATGGTAACAAATTATCTTGGGCCGATTTAATGATTTTGACGGGTAACTGTGCATTAGAATCAATGGGTTTTAAAACCTTTGGATTTGGTGGCGGACGTGCTGATGTTTGGGAACCGGAAGAAGATGTTTATTGGGGATCGGAAAAGAAATGGCTTGACGATAAACGATATTCTGGTGACAGAGAATTAGAAAACCCACTTGCTGCAGTTCAAATGGGACTTATATATGTTAACCCAGAAGGACCTAATGGAAATCCTGATCCGCTTGCTTCTGCTCGAGATATTCGCGAAACATTTGCGCGTATGGCAATGAATGACGAAGAAACAGTTGCGTTAATAGCAGGTGGACATACATTTGGTAAAACACATGGTGCAGCAGACCCTGACAAGCATAAAGGACCCGAACCAGCAGCAGCAGGCATTGAAGAACAATCTCAAGGTTGGAAAAACAGTTTCGGAACTGGAAATGGAGAAGATACTATTACAAGTGGTTTAGAAGGAGCATGGACTACTACACCAACAAAATGGAGTAATAATTATTTCGAAAACCTATTTGGTTTTGAGTGGGAGTTAAGCAAGAGTCCGGGGGGTGCGCACCAATGGGCACCAAAAAATAATGGTGGTTCAGGTACAGTACCAGATGCACATAATCCAACTAAGAAACATGCACCATTTATGCTTACTTCTGATATAGCGTTAAGAGTAGATCCAGCATATGAAAAAGTTTCTCGTAGATTTTTTGAAAATCCCGATCAGTTGGCTGATACGTTTGCAAGAGCTTGGTTTAAATTAACTCATCGCGATATGGGGCCTAAAGTTTTGTATCTGGGAAATGATGTACCAACTGAAGAACTTATTTGGCAAGATCCTGTTCCAACTGCTACTTATCAAATGATTGATGCTGCAGATATTGCATCATTAAAATCACAAATATTATCAACTGGTCTAAGCATATCTCAATTGGTTACTACAGCTTGGGCATCTGCTTCTACTTTTAGAGGATCAGACAAACGTGGTGGTGCAAATGGTGGAAGATTAAGATTATCTCCACAAAAATATTGGGCGTCTAATAATCCTGCAGAACTATCAAAAGTAATAGATGCTATAGAAAATGTTCAGAAAACATTTAATGCTTCAAATAGCAGCAAGCAAGTTTCTATTGCGGATTTAATTGTTTTGGGTGGATGTGCTGCAATAGAGAAAGCTGCTAAGAATGCTGGTCATAATATTACAGTTCCTTTTTCAGCAGGAAGAACAGATGCCTCGCAAGAACAAACAGATATTGAATCATTTTCTTTTTTAGAGCCTATTGCAGATGGTTTCCGTAATTATGCAAAAGCACATTATACTTTATCTGCAGAGGATTTATTGATAGATAAAGCGCAACTAATGACTTTAACTGCTCCAGAGATGACGGTTTTAGTTGGAGGGATGCGTGTGTTGAATACAAATTTTGATCATTCAAAACATGGGGTATTTACCAATAATACTGAAGCGCTTACCAATGATTTTTTTGTGAACTTATTAAATATTGGTAATGTCTGGACAGCTACTAATGATCATAAAGATTCATTTGAAGCACGTGATCGTAAAGGTGGAGATGTAAAATATTCAGGTACTCGTGTTGATTTAATTTTTGGTTCTAATTGTGAGTTGCGAGCGATTGCAGAAGTATATGCTTCTTCAG
>JBKJQV010000165.1:0-4347 GCA_046593815.1 Sediminibacterium sp.
TCTTGTTAAAAAAATCTTCTGCAAAATTTAAAGCACTTAATTTATATAAACTAGTTGAAAATGAATTTAACAAATTAGATATCACCAGTACTGTAAAGCAAAATACTTTGATAAATAATGTGCCATCAGATTATTGGGTAAATACTGATGAAAATATGTTACAGTTTATACTCCGAAATCTCATCATCAATGCTATTAAGTTTACAGAAAATGGAATAATTAATATTGGCGCTTTAAAGAAAGGAGATAAAGTTAAAGTAATGGTTACTGATACGGGAATTGGAATGTCTGATGAGATAAAGAATAATCTTTTCAGAACAAATAGAAAAAGCACTCGAAAAGGAACTAATATGGAAGAGGGCAGTGGTATGGGATTAATTTTAGCGCGCGAATTTGCAGATAAATTAGGATCAACATTATCGGTTGAAAGCTCTGTAAACGAAGGAAGTACCATTAGTTTTGATTTGCAAAAAGTTGATCCAATAATTGAATAATTAATTTTTCTTTATTTCATAGCACCAACGTTTTAGCTTTCCTTCAAAATCAAATGGTGTAGTAGCTTTAGTTATATTTTTTATAGTACCTAATTGAATAGCAGTTTCATCCATTTCGAATTTTGTAAAATTGGTACTAAAAAAAAGTATTCCATCAACAGTCATAGCACTCAGCATATCATTAATCAGTTCTACATGATCTCTTTGAATATCTAAAATATCTTTCATCCTTTTACTATTGCTAAAAGTAGGCGGGTCCATGATTACTAAATCGTAACAATTAGGAGCAAGGGTTTTCAACAATTGCTTTACATCTGCATGTATATATTGATATTTAGCTTTATTATTGAATTCATTCAGTTCCATATTTTTTTCTGCCCAACTTAAATATGTTTTAGATAAATCAACTGAAGTAACGGATGTTGCACCGCCAGCTGCTGCATAAACAGAAAAAGAACCTGTATAACAAAATAAATTTAACACACGTTTTCCTTCACTCAACTTTTTTACTTTTTCTCTAGTAATTCTATGATCAAGAAATAAGCCTGTATCTAAATAATCTGTGAGATTTACTAAAAATTGCAAACCATTTTCTTTAACGGTAAAATATACTTGCTCAGTAGCTAATTTCTCATATTGTCCTTCTCTATGACTTTGTCTTTTACGTTGTTTACAATACATATTATCGGTAGGTACACTAGTAATCTGTTGAATGATGGTTAAACAATCCATCAACCAAGCTTCATGTTGATCATCTTCCATACCATGACGGCGTAAGTATTCAGCTATATAAATATTATTTTCATACAATTCAATACTAAAAGGGAATTCGGGCATATCATGATCATAAATCCTAAAGCATGTTACGCCTTGGCGTTTTGCCATTTTATTTTTGTGCTTAAAAACTTTTGCAAGTCTATTGGTAAACATTTCTGCTTTTACCGAATCAATCATGCGGAAAATTAAGTATTTCATTTATATTTATTGCCTAAAACTGTTTCATGAGAAAACTATTTTTTATTGGAGTTTTGGTTGGGATGAGTACAACCTTACTTGCACAGAATTACTCAACGCTTGCTGAGCAACAAAGCAGAATAGATGCATTGGTTAAATCCTATCCAAAATTGGCTACAGTTAGCTCGCTTTGCAAAACCAATGGGGGAAAAGATATCTGGATGATCACTATCGGAAATGGGAGGACTGAATCAAAACCTGCAATAGCTGTTGTAGGTGGAGTAGAAGGCAGTCATTTATTAGGAACCGAATTAGTTATTGCTTTTGCCGAGAGTTTATTAAAAGGAAGCAATACTGATAGCATAAAAGCGCTTTTAAATAAAACAACCTATTACTTGTTTCCTAATATGAGTCCAGATGCATACGAGCAATATTTTGCTAAATTAAAATATGAAAGAAATGGCAATGCTACTGCAACCGACGACGATAGAGATGGCCGATTAAATGAAGATCCTTTCGACGATTTAGATGGCAATGGAAAAATTACTTTAATGAGAGTAGAATCTCCTATAGGTGACTATAAATTGCATCCAGATGATCCGAGGGTACTAATAAAAGCAGACCCTACTAAAGGTGAAAAGGGAAAATATTTATTACTTACCGAAGGAATAGACAATGATAAAGATGGGAAACTAAATGAAGATGGAGAAGGGGGAATTGAATTTAATAAAACCCTTACTTATAAACACAAAACATTTGCACCAGGTGCAGGTGATTATCCTGCAAGTGAAAAAGAAACTAGGGCTTTGTTAGATTTTTTATATGATGCATTTAATGTGTATGCAATTGTTAGTTTTAGCAGTAATAATAATTTGAGTAACAATGAAGATAAATCAACCACAATAGTTTCAGATTTATACAATAAAGTAATTGGTGTAAAAGATGCTCCTAAAGGAAATGCATTGGGTGGCGACTTTATGCAATGGGCATACCAACATTATGGAAGATTTAGTTTTAGCACACAAGGATGGTGGGTTCCAAAAGCAAAACCAGATACGGCTAAGAAAGAAAAAGGATTTACAGTAGAAGATCCTACCGTTAATTATTTGCGCTGGTCATCACAACAAGGAATTACAAACAATTTCACAGAATGGAAGGTAGTAGTTCATCCCGATTATCCCAATCAATTAGTTGAGGTTGGAGGTGTTGATCCTTTTGTATTAACCAATCCACCATTTAAATTAGTAAGTGATATTTCGAAAAAGCATACCGACTTTTTAATTAAGATGGCATCATTCCAACCAGAAATTGATGTAATAAATGTAAAAACTGAAACGCTAAGCAATGGACTTACTCGAGTTAGTATAGATGTGATTAATAAAGGTGCTTTGGCAACACATAGCAAATTTGCAGATAGAAATTACTTTATAAAGAAACTTAAAGTAGCCTTAAATACATCTGATAAACAATTATTAGTAGGAGGGAAGAAAATTATCTTACTCAATAATATGGAGCCATCAACTAAACAAACTTTCAGTTGGTTAATAAAAGGCAAAGGTAAATTATCTATTGATGTAGGTTGCCCTACTGCAGGTAAAAAAAATATTGAATTATCACTCTAATGTTTAAAATTGAAACAATGAAAATATTTATTCAATCACTTATTTGTTTTGCCGCTTTGTTCATTTCAGGATCAGTTAGCGCACAAAATGCTGAACAATTATTTAAAGCATCGGGTTCTCCAGTTAATCCTAAAGTTGCAGTTACTTGGAATCGTTATTATGACCATGCAGGTATTGCAGCAATATGTAAAAAAATTGCAGCTGCATATCCCGACTTAGCAAAAATTTCTTCAATTGGAAAATCATATGATGGTAGAGACTTATGGTGCTTAACTATTACTGATTTTAAGAAAGGCGAGGAATCTAAAAAGCCTGGAATGTATATAGATGGTAATATTCATTCCAATGAAATACAAGGTGCTGAATTTGCAATGTATACTGCATGGTATTTAACAGAATCATTTGCTGATACTAGATTTATCCAGGAATTATTGGCCGACAAGGTGTTTTATATTGTACCTACAATCAACCCGGATGCAAGAGATAGTTATATGCACAAACCAAATACAGCAAGTTCACCTCGTTCTGGAGTAATACCAGTTGATAATGATGGAGATGGATTAGTGAATGAAGACGGTTTTGATGATTTAGATGGGGATGGAAATATTACATTAATGCGCAGAAAAAGTGTTACTGGAAGATGGAAAATAGATCCAAAAGATGCCAGAAATATGATACAAGTTGGGCCTGATGAAGTTGGCGACTACGAAATATTAGGAGCTGAGGGAATTGATAATGATGGTGATGGAAAAGTAAATGAAGATGGTTATGGTTTTGAATACGACCCAAATAGAGATTGGGGTTGGGGTTGGCAGCCTAATTTTATTCAGAATGGCGCTTATAAATATCCATTCTCAATACCTGAGAATAGAGCGGTGATGGAATTTGTAATGAAGCATCCGAATATAGCTGCAGCACAATCATTTCATAATGCAGGAGGAATGATTTTAAGAGGCCCTGGTGGTGCTGGTCCTGAAGATATAAGCACGTATAATGCTCAAGATATTGCAGTATATGATGCTGTTGCAAAGAAAGGAGAAGAGTTGATGCCTGGCTATAAGTATTTGATTGTTTATAAAGATTTGTATTCGGCTTATGGTGGTGAACTCGATTGGTTTTATGCAGGTCGTGGGGTATACACTTATTCAAATGAATTATGGACTCCCTATTTAATGTATATGAACTATTATCAAATGGATCGCGAGTTGATTCTTTCATAAACATTAAATAGGGAGTCCATAATTCATTTGAATAAGTGTATACCCCACGACCTGCAT
>JBKJQV010000292.1:0-16232 GCA_046593815.1 Sediminibacterium sp.
GCTGAAAATATTGGATTAAAAATCGAAAGTGTGATAAACAATATAGATACTTTATCTGGACAACTAAGTGCTATTTTTTCTAAAGTGAATAATGGGAAAGGCACATTGGGCAAATTAATTAATGACGATAAAATTGCTAATGATTTAGCTAGTACAGTTAATTCGGCTAAAAAAACTGCAAAAACAATGGATAAAGCAGCTATTGGATTGAATGAAAATATGGAAGCTGCAAAACATAATTTTTTATTGAAAGGGTTTTTTAATAAAAAAGAAAGAAAACGTAAAGCAGATTCAATTGCTAATGCCAAAAAAATTAAAAATTAAATTTTCCACTATAAACCAAAAAAATGAAAACCATGAAAACAAAACTTCTATTCGCACTTCTGCTATGCAGTTTTAGTGCCCCAAACTTTTTAAATGCTCAAATACGTTTTAATGTGAATGTTGGCGCTCAACCTATTTGGGGGCCAGTTGGGTACGATCATGTTGAGAATTACTATCTACCTGAAATAGAATCTTACTACAATGTAAGTTCTAGAAAATACACATATATGAATAATGGTAAATGGGTTTCGTCATATAGTTTACCATCTAAGAATATCAACTATGATTTATATCGCGGGTATAAAGTTGTTATTAATGAACCAAAACCGTATCTCCATTTTAATGATGATAGAGCGAAATATATTTCCTATAGAAATAAACATGATCAAGAAGCAATAAGAGATAGCAGAGAAGAAAAATATTATGAAAATGAAAATCATCCAAAGCATAAAGAGTGGAAAAATAAGGGAAATGGTTACGGCAATAATGGCAATGGCAACAATAATGGCAAAGGATATGGTAATGGTAAAGGTAACAATAGTGGAAAGGGTAAAGGTAAAGGTAAAGGTAACGGCAAGGGAAAAGGCGAAAGAGACGATGACAATAAATAAGATGTTGAGTTAGCAGAAAAGGGATACATGTAAAATATGTAAATGATAATTGCAAAACTATAATAGCTAAATACTTTAGCTATTATAGTTTTGTTTTTTTTATAAACTTATTGTAGCTCAAATAAATTAACCAAATATGAAAATAAAATTGCTATTTGCAATTCTTCTTTACCTTACCTGTGCGCCTTGTTTTTTAAATGCACAAATACAAGCTTCTGCTAATATTGGTTCTCAACCAATTTGGGGGCCAGTTGGTTATAGTTATGTTGAGAATTACTATATGCCAGAAATAGAATCATACTATAATGTACCTTCTAGTAAGTATATGTTTATGATTAACGGTAAATGGGTCACTTCTTCAACTCTACCTTCTCGATATAGTAAGTATGATTTGTACCATGGTTATAAAGTAGTAATTAATGAACCAAATCCATACCTCCATTTTAATAAACATCGTGTTAAGTATATTTCATATTGGAATAAACGCAATCAACAGCCTATTAGGGATAGCAAGGAAGTAAAGTACTTTGTAAATGTCAGTCATCCAATGCATAGCGCTTTGAAAACTAAGAGTAATAGTAAAAAGGAGTTTAGGAAAAACTAAGTATGATGTTTGATTATAAAAAATAATATGTAATTGATGTAAATTAAATTAGCAAAGATGTAATAGTCAATATCTTTTGCTAGTTGATATTTGCTAAGTAATAATTAAGTTACAAATAAATCTACATTAAATGAAAAAATTTCTCATGGTTTCTTTGCTTGCATTAGCTGGCTTAACAAGTACAGTATATGCTCAAAAAACTCGTATAGTAATTGGTGATAAAAATGGTTGGCATAAAATAGGAAAGATGGTAGTAGATTTTCAAAAAGAAAAGGATGTAATTAATATCATTGGTTCAAATGGATTCTCTGCAATAAAGTTTCAAGTACAAAGTGCACCGATTGATTTAAGAGAAATTATAATATATTATGCAGGTGGTGATTCTCAAAAAGTAGATATTAATTCAACTATTAAACCAGAAGGTTATAGTAGGGTAATAGATTTAAATGGTGGTGAACGCAATCTTAAAAAAATTGCATTTGTTTACAAAACAGTATCTAATATAAACGATAAGAAAGCTCGTTTGCAAGTTTGGGGATTGAAAGCAGATACTGATAAGAAGTAGTTTGATCAGTACTCTTTGGAACTGTCTTGCTTAGTTGCAAGGCAGTTTTTTTTGTTGATTTAGAATTGAAAATGAAATTTGATGATTTTTATTTAGTTTTCAAAAGTTATCAACTTATTATTTAATAGCCATTTTGTAGCAAGATCAAACCAATGTTGTGGTTGATTAGCATTGTATAATCCAAAACCATGTCCACCGATTTGATAAATATGCATTTCTGCATTTATTTTATTTGCTGTTAAACCTTCATAAAATAGAATGCTGTTGATTATTGGTACTGTTTTATCGTCTTGTGCATGCACGATGAATGTAATGGGCGTTTCCGAGGTAATGTGTAATTCTGTTGAAAATTGATCAACAGCTTCCTTTGTTGGAGTTTTACCAATTAATCGATCTCTTGATCCTTTATGACAAATATTTTCTTTCATACTAATGACTGGGTAGCATAATAGCATAAAATCGGGGCGAAGATTGGTTTTTTCTATGTTGCTAATATAATTGGTTTGAAATTTTGTACTCATAGAGCTAGCTAAATGTCCGCCAGCCGAGAAACCAATAACACCTATTTTATTCGGATTAATATCAAATTCTTCTGCTCGATCTCTCAATAGCTTAATTGATTGTTGTGCATCTTGTAAAGGAACAATTTCTTTATTGGTCATACAAGTATCATTGGGTAATCTGTATTTTAATACAAATGCAGTAATTCCTATTTCATTAAAAGATTTAGCTATTTCTTCTCCTTCATGTTCAACAACTACCCTAGAATATCCTCCACCTGGACAAATTAAAACGGCTGTTTTAAGAGGATCTTTTTTTGTAGGAATATATACCGTAAGGGTTGGATTGGTAATATTTGCAAAAAAGGTTTTTCCGGAAGGATTTTTACCAGTATTCATTTTCAGTTCACAAGGGATACTATTAGGAATTATGTTAGTATAAATTGGAAATTCTTTTTGTGCCATCGTTGTTGTTGCAAATAAAATTGTAAAAAATATCAGAATAACTTTCATAGACTAAAAATATACTCAATTTATTTATTCGCTGGGATTTTCGTCCTCGCTTCGCTCGGACAACTTCCTGCCGCATTGAATTTACTCAAAGCATTTAAATGCAACGCCGCTTATTGCGTTTGCTTTTTTCTTTCTCGCCAGCTTACACAAGCTCATGAAGTTGTATCAAAATAAAAAAGCCTCGACTTTCGTCGAAGCTTTGTGATCCCGCTGGGACTCGAACCCAGGACCCATACATTAAAAGTGTATTGCTCTACCAACTGAGCTACAGAATCTAAAAATTTCGTTTCCGATATCTTTATTTTGGGTTGCAAAAATAAGCGAAATAAAACCTTAGCCAAATTTTTTTATGTTTTTTTGGCATAGTTATCCACTTTTAGCCATTTTCTTCTGCATACATTTGCATTATTCTAAATTTTTTATCATGTCTGTATTTAATAATAAAATACTTGTTATTACCGGAGGTTCCGAGGGAATCGGTAAAGCTTTAGTAGCTGCCTTTTTAGATCTGGGTGCTAAAGTGGTTACCTGTGGTAGAAATTATGATAAGTTGTACCATTTGCAATCTTTGTATACTGGAAAACCATTAGTAATTCATACTGCCGACGTTAGCAAAGAACAGGATTGTGAAAATTTCATTAATGTAGTTATTAAGCAATTTGGTACTATTGACGTATTGATTAATAATGCAGGCGTATCTATGAGATCTATTGTAAATGAAGTTGAAATAGACACTATGCGCAAAGTGATGGATATTAATTTTTGGGGCACTGTTTATTGTACAAAATTTGCATTGCCATTTATCATAAAAAATAAAGGAACTATTGTTGGAGTTTCCTCTATAGCAGGATATAGAGGCTTGCCTGGACGAAGTGGTTATTCTGCTTCAAAATTTGCAGTAAATGGGTGGTTAGAATCTCTTAGAACTGAATTATTAGAAAGTGGCACCAATGTAATGTGGGTTTGCCCTGGATTTACTACTTCAAATATTAGAAATGTTGCTTTGGATAAAACTGGAAAATCTCATGGCGAGTCGCCAATGGATGAGTCGAAAATGATGAGTTCCGAAGAATGCGCCATTCATATTATTAGCGCTATTGAAAAAAGAAAAAGAACATTGGTGCTAACTTTCAATGGTAAGCGAACTGTGTTTATGAATAAATTCTTTCCTAGCTTGACAGATAAATTGGTTCGTAAATTTTTCTTTAAAAATGGACAGTTAGTGAAATAACTTCCTTTCATTTGGCGTTTAGCAATTAGAATGCCCATTCTTACCTTGTCAACTGATATTGGCCAGCGTGATTATATCGTTGGAGCCATAAAAGGTCAGTTTCTACGTGCAATACCTTCTCTTAACACCGTTGATATTACGCATTATCTTTCGCAAACTAATTTTCCTTTAGCTGCTTATACTTGTAACAATGCTTTTAAATATTATCCTGAAGGTACTTATCATCTTATTTTAGTGAATGTATTTGAATCGTCTCAGGATCATTTTTTAATTGCAAACTATCATCAACAGTATATAATTTGTCCGGATAATGGGCTGATTACCATGATTGCTGGTGAAAAGCCAGCTGAGATAATCAAAGTGCCCATTTCAAAAAATTCAGATTTACTCACCATTACTAGCGATTTGGCAGCTGCTGTATTAAGGTTGGATGAATATCAAAAACTAGCATCTGCGGGAGCAATTGCCAATGAAATAGTTGAAAAATATCCACTAAGACCAACTGCAGGACCTGATTGGATTGAAGGACAGATTTTATTCATAGACAATTTTGAGAATGTTGTAATTAATATCACCAAAAACGATTTTGAAGAGCATGGGAAGGGTAGAAAATTCAAAATCATGTTTAAAAGAGACGAGACGATAGATAAATTAAGTAATAATTATTCTGGAGTGCCAGAACATGAAAAAATGGCCTGGTTTAATTCTGCTGGTTACTTAGAAATAGCACTGAGAAACGGTAATATGGCAGGATTATTTGGTTTGCAAGGCTACAATGAGCAAATGCAGAAATCAGGTGCATCTGCGGGAAATAAGTGGTTTTATCAAACAATTAGAGTGTTCTTCGAATGATTTTCATTATTCTCTTTTTTCAGTTTGATGAATAGCGAGTATTTTTGCTCCCTCAAATTGTTTTTTAATTCAATCAATCTTAATAATTATGGCATATGATGTAATTGTGCTCGGTAGTGGACCTGGTGGATATCCTGCAGCTATTCGTGCTTCTCAATTGGGTTTTAAAGTAGCTATTATAGAAAAAGAAAGTCTTGGTGGTGTATGTTTAAATTGGGGTTGTATCCCAACAAAAGCATTGATAAAAAGTGCTCAAGTGTATGAATACATGAAGCATAGTACTAATTATGGAATTAATGCAACTGGTGTTCAACACGATTTTGGAGCTGTTGTAAAAAGAAGTAGAGGCGTTGCAGATAAAATGAGTAAAGGCGTTCAGTTTTTGATGAAGAAGAATAAGATAGATGTGATAATGGGGTATGGAAAAATAAAAGCTAAAGGTCAGTTAGAAGTTACTGCTGCTGATGGTTCTAAGCAAATAGTAGAAGCTAAAAATATTATTATAGCTACAGGAGGTAGAAGTAAAGAATTACCTAATTTAAAACAAGACGGTTCTAAAGTTATAGGTTATAGAGAAGCAATGGTGTTGCCTATTCAACCAAAAAGCATGATCATTGTTGGAAGCGGAGCTATAGGTATTGAGTTTGCTTACGTTTATAACAGTATGGGAACTAAAGTAACTATTGTTGAATTTTTGCCACGCGTTGTTCCAGTTGAAGATGAAGATATTTCTAAGGAATTAGAAAAGCAATATAAGAAGATGGGGATTGATATAATGACAAATGCTTCTGTTGAATCAGTTGACACAAATGGTGAAGGAGTAAAAGCTTCAGTAAAAAAGCAAGATGGTTCAATAGTTATATTAGAAGCTGATATTGTTTTAAGTGCAGTTGGTGTAGTTGCAAACATAGAAAATATTGGGTTAGAAGAAAACGGAATTAAAACTGAAAAAGGTAAAATTATTGTAGATAAATTTCAACAAACATCTCTTGCTGGCATTTATGCAATTGGAGATTGCTCCCCTGGCCAGGCGTTAGCGCATGTAGCAGCTAAAGAAGGAATAAATGCAGCAGAACATATTGCTTATTTGGAGAAAAAATTTAAACATTTACCTGAAGCTATAGACTACAATAACATTCCAGGATGTACTTACTGTATACCTGAAATTGCAAGTGTTGGTTTTACAGAAAAAGCAGCAAAAGATGCTGGATATGATATTAAAGTTGGTAAGTTTCCTTTTATGGCAAGTGGTAAAGCTAGTGCTGCTGGCGCAACTGAAGGTTTTGTAAAAGTTATTTATGATGCAAAATATGGCGAATTCTTAGGATGCCATATGATTGGCACCAATGTTACTGAAATGATTGCTGAAGCTGTTGTTGCACGTAAATTAGAAACAACTGCTCATGAGATCTTAAATGCAATACATCCGCATCCTACTATGAGTGAAGGATTAAAGGAAGCTACTGCAGCCGCTTATGGAGAAGCAATAGATATTTAATCATCTTTTCAAATATATAATTTTTAGGCCCTTTTTAGGGCCTTTTTTTATATACCAAATTGGTGGTATTTTGAATGGAAAAACCATTGAAAATGAAGTAGTTGGTATCTTTATTTGATTTGTTAAATTTACTCTTATACTTTGCGTATTGATTTAATCCGATGTAAACGCAAGATCATTAAAAATCAATTGTTTATAAGGCCAATTGTACACACTCTATGAATCATTTGAAAGCCGATAAGCTGTTCCCAATTCAGCTGTTGAATTCATTGATCTTCTCCGTTGTCTTAACTGATTTGGAGGGGAGGTTCTTGTACATAAATCCTCTCTTCCAATATAAATTTTCTCATTTATCTACAGATTTGCTTGATATTAATTTTGCAAAAACAGTATATGCTGATGATATTAAAATTTGTAATGATGCTGCTAAAGAATGCATCAAAAATCCTGAAAAACATGTTACAGTTACAGTTCGTAAAGCTTCCGAATTAGATGAATATTTTTGGACAACCTGGGAAATATCTGCTTTACAAAATGACCAAGGAGTAACAATTGGAATTGTTTCAATTGGCCATGACGTAACAAATACTCAATCAACAGTAAATAGAACTTCAGATTTATCCGATAATGTAAAAAATAGTATTGAATTACAAAACTATTCATTCATTAATCATATTCCTGGAGTAGTTTATAGTTGTATAGCTGATGAAAAATTAACTATCAATTTTTTTAGTGAAGGAATTGAATTGCTTTCCGGTTATCCTGCCTCATATTTTTCTACAGAAAGAAAATACGGATACGATATACTAATTCATAAAGATGATATATTAATGGTAGAATCTACTATTGCAATTGCTATCGCTAATAGAGATAAATTTGAAATGGAATATCGCATTATTCATAAGGATAATGATTTACGATGGGTTTTTGAAAAGGGGGGTGTAAATTTTGACCTAACAACAAATCAATTATATATTGATGGAAGTATTTTTGATATTACTGCTCGCAAAAAAGTGGAAGCAGCTTTAGCCAAAAGTGAAGATGAAGTAAAGAGATTGGCGCTAGTAGCTCACAGTACTACTAATTCGGTTTTGATAGCGGATGTAAATCAGCAAATTATTTGGGTGAATGAAGGATTTACAAGAATTAGTGGGTATACTTTTGATGAAGTTAAAGGTAAAAAAATCGGATACTCGTTGGAAGGGCCAAAAGTTGAAGAACGAACAAAAGTGAGATTGAAATATTCATTGGATAATAAACTTGCTTTTAAAGAAGAATTTTTAAGCTATGCTAAAAATGGGAATGCATTATGGGTAGAAGTTGATTGTCAACCATTGTTTGATGAAAACAATATTCATATTGGTTTCATGGCTATTGAAAATGATATAACCAGAAGAAGGCAAGCTCAATTAGAACAAGAAGAATTATTGCAACGATTAACACTTGCAACAGATTCTGCTAAAATTGGTATTTGGGAAGTTGATTTAGATGATAATCATATTATTTGGGATGATAAAATGTATGAGTTGTATGGATATGAAACTAATTCTCCATTACCAGCATATAAAATTTGGAAAAGATGTATGCATCCAGATGATTTGGAGATGATGCAAAAAATCATAACTCAATTAGCTCTTGGTAAAAGGGAAATTGATTCTGCTGTTTATAGAATTATTACACCAAATGGAAGGGTTAGGCATATTGAGTCTCATGCTATAGTAAAAAAATCTCCAACTGGTAAAATATTGCGTTTAATTGGAACAAACAGAAATGTTACTGAAGATATTGTTGTTCAAGAGAAGTTAAAAACACAGAATAAAGTATTGAGAGATATCGCATTTATTCAATCTCATGAAGTGAGAAGACCTCTTGCCAACATACTTGGTGTTATAGAAGTATTAAATAATAGTAACTCAGTAAACAATAAAGAAATTTTTGATCATTTGATCGAGAGTGCCAATGAGCTTGATATGCAAATTAGAAGTATTGTTAAAAAGACTAATAACCTTGATGGTTTAATGGCAAGTTAATTCGCAAATACTTTCTTCAATAAATCAGTTGTTCTTGCTGCTGGATTTTTCCTAATTTCTTTTTCCTCAATTGCTATCTGCTGATATATTCCTGACAAAGATTTTTCTGTTACATAGGCCACTAAATCTGGATTTATTTTTTTAAAGCTAAACTGATTATAGGCGTTCACCAAAGTCCTCCATTGACTTGTAGCATTTGTTTTTTGTAGAGAATTTTCAATAACAGGCCTAAATGCATTCGTTAATTCAGTAGATGTTTTTGTTTGAAGATAGCTAGTAGCAGCTGTATCGCTACCTTTTAAAATCCCAATAGCATCAGTTACAGTCATTTGTTTGATGGCATTTGTAAAAATAGGAGTAGCACTTTTGCAAGCATCTTCTGCAGCTCTATTCATGTTTAATATTGCTTCATCAACTTGTTTGCCCATTCCTACATTTCTTAAGGTAGACTCAATTTTTTTTGCTTCAGCGGGAAGTAAAATTTTAAGGGCGGCATTTGCAAAAAAACCATCCGGCTGCGACAAAGCACTTGAACCTTTAGAAACACCAATAATTAATGCTTCTTTTAATCCATTCGAAATTTCATTACTTGAAACAGAAAAGCCTTTAGTATTTTGAGTTAATTGGCTAGTAGTTTTTTTAATTAATGCATCTAAGCTTTGAGCATTAGAATAGGTAATTGATAATAGTAAACTAGCGATAAATGTAATTTGTTTCATAAGAATTATTCGACTGTAAATTAAACATCAGTTTAATGAATCCCTCATTTATTCAAATACATTAACAATTTATTTAGTTGTTCAATTAATTGTTATAGTTCGTTTTTTATAACTGCTTCTCTTAGTCTAACTAGTTTTTCTAAAAGAGGAGCTAATTGATTAAGTGGTAACATATTGGCACCGTCGCTTTTAGCCATAGAAGGATTAGGATGTGTCTCTATAAATAATCCATTAGCACCTGTTGCAATTGCAGCTTTTGCAATTGTGCCAATCATTTGTGGGTTCCCTCCAGTAATTCCACATGTTTGATTAGGTTGTTGCAACGAATGTGTGCAATCCATAATTACAGGTACTCCATGTTTTTGCATTGTCGGAATATTTCTGTAGTCAACAATAAGGTCTTGGTATCCGAATGTATTTCCTCTTTCAGTTAATAAAACTTTATCATTGCCAGCTTTCTTAATTTTATCAACTGCAAACTGCATTGATTCACCACTTAAAAATTGACCTTTTTTTACATTTACAATTCTGTTGGTACTAGCTGCGGCCAATAATAAATCTGTTTGTCTACATAAGAATGCTGGTATTTGTAATATATCTATAAAAGGAGCTGCCATTGCAGCTTCTTCATGAGCATGAATATCTGAAGTGGTAGGAATATTATAATGATCGCCAACTTTTTTTATCAGCAATAATCCGTTGTCATCTCCAATACCAGTAAATGAATTGGCGCTAGTACGATTGGCTTTTCTATAACTTGCCTTAAATACATATGGTATTCCTAAATTTTTGCAAACAGCATAAATGGTATCTGCAATTTCCATAACTATTTCTTCGTTTTCAACAACACAAGGACCTGCAATTAAGAAAAATGAATTGTTATTGTATTTTTGCTTTCTAAAAAGGTCTATTAAATACGAAGGGAACATAAAATTGGTATTTTGTAAGCTTGCAAGATAATTAAATATAACTTCAATTATCCGTTCAATGAAACCATAAAATTGATTATACATTTGATCTAACTACCATAAACCTTTTTTCCGTTTCTTTGCCTATCTAAACGAATAAATATGCCATCCATAAAAGATAAGATTTTAGTAATTGGAGCATCAGGACAAATTGGTGTTGAATTAACTTTAGCCCTTCGTAAGCAATATGGTAATAACAATGTTGTAGCATCCGATTTAAGAGAAGAGAACCCTCTATTGCATGGAACTGGTCCATATGTTAGTTTAGATGTTATGAACAAGGAGATGCTGCATGTTCAGGTAATTCGTCAGAATATTACACAGATTTATTTATTGGCAGCCATCTTATCTGCTACAGGTGAAAAGAATCCTAATTTGGCTTGGCATTTAAATATGCAGGGTTTATTAAATGTATTGGATATTGCCAGAGAAGAAAAGCTTCACAAAGTATATTGGCCTAGTAGCATTGCTGTATTTGGACCAACATCTCCAAGAATTGACTGTCCTCAAAAAACTATTATTGAACCAATAACTGTTTATGGCATTAGCAAATATGCTGGTGAGTTTTGGTGCAATTACTATCACCAGCGATATGGAGTTGATGTGCGGAGTTTACGTTATCCAGGATTGATTAGTTACAAATCTGCACCCGGGGGTGGAACTACAGATTATGCTGTTGAAATTTATTTAGAAGCGTTGGAATCAAAAAAGTACACCTGCTTTTTACGAGAAGATACATACCTACCTATGATGTATATGCCAGATGCAATAAGAGCTACGCTCGAATTGATGAATGCTCCTGCTGATAAAATTTCTGTAAGAACCTCTTACAATGTTGCAGGAATGAGTTTCTCTCCAAAAGAAATTGCTGCCTCATTACAAAAACATATCCCAGAATTTACAATTCAATATAAGCCTGATTACAGGCAATCAATTGCTGATAGCTGGCCACAAAGCATTGATGATACAATTGCAAACAATGATTGGGGCTGGAAGCCTCAATATGATTTAGATAAGATGACAGTTGATATGTTAGAAAACTTAAGTATTTAAAATCTGAGTCCTAGTCCAATATTTAGTCCACGTATTCCAGCCCAAGGTCCATCTGTATTGATAATTGCACCATTTGCATTAACAGTACTGGTAAACTTAAAAGGAGATGCATCAATCTTATTTAGATTGTCTCTCAAGCTTTGTTGTTCTAATGGGGAAAGTGGTGCTGCAAAATTAAGATCTCCTTTACTTGTTCCATAATGGCCACCAATTATTTGAAAATCCAGTACTAATTTTGTTAATAATTGAAATTGATAACCAATCATTATTCCAGCACTTGTTGAATTAATTTTCCCATTAAAAAGTGCTTCTTTGGTCGTTGCAGGAACAGTAGCATTTGTTGTGTATTTTACAGGGGCACTTAAATCAAAAGAAGCAATTCTAACATATGGAGCAATATAAAATCCCTTCATTTTTTTTAAGTTGAAATAGATCCTAAGTTCTGGTGTAATTGCAGTGTTCCCCATTTGCATGTTATTGAAATTTATTTCTGAACTATTGATATAGCTTTCTAAAGTTTTTTGAAAAGGAATTGACCCTTTTGACATGGTTCTATAACTTACTGATAGTGATACATTTTTAAAAAAATGTCGTTCATAGGTAAAATGATAATTTCTAAAGGCCAAAGAAGACAAATTCCATTTTAAAATATTACTTCCACCAATTAAACTTTGCGCATTTGATAAAAGAGGGAATAAAAGTAAAACTGCGATTATTTTTTTCATATTGATTATTTAATTATTAATTACTAAATCTTGTATTGTTCTGTTTTCTAAAATAGATAATGTATTATCTCTTACTTCTTTCATAATTTTATTTAATCCACATTTTTTTTCATTACAATCGGAGCATTTTTTATAAAAATTTAAACTAACGCAGGGAAGGAGAGCAATGGGACCTTCAATCAATCGCATTACCATAGACAATTGAATTGTAGTTGGTTGCTGATTAAAAAAATATCCGCCACCTTTTCCTTTTTTGCTATTCAAAATTCCAGCTTTTCTTAATTCAAGTAATATAGTTTCTAAAAATTTTATTGGAATTTTTTTCTGTTTGGCAATTTCTGCGATTAAAAAGGGACCAGCATTTTGCTGTTCGGCCATATATGTAAGTGCTTTTAATGCATATTGTGTTTTTTTAGATAGCATAATGGATGTTTAACATTTATTAATCGATCTATATCTCACAATTATTGTTTCTTTGTATAAATTAAAATTATGCACAAATTCTTAAAGTATATCCTACTATCTTTTTTAATTTTAGTTGTAAATTTTAATTCATCAGCTCAATTAAAATTACCTCATTTACAATTAATTGCAAATGCCAACTATGCAACCCCTTCAAATGATGCATTCAGCGATGCAAGTAAAGCTGGTATAGGCGTTGAAGCAGGAGTTGGGTTGGGTTATGGATCAACTATGTTTATGGGAACTCTAGGCTATCAAAGGTTCGGTGCGACTGCTTCAAATACGGCTGGAGATTTAAATATAACTTCAATTAAAGCTGGTGTAAGGCAATATGTATTATTGGGAAGATTGTTTTTATTGGGAAATATAGGAACTGCTATCCAAAGCTACTCAGGTACAAGTACTAAAGGTAGTAATGTAATTTATGAATTTGGAGGGGGTGTTAGATTGTTTGGATTAGAACTCCAATTAACAAAGAGCTATTGGCAACAGCCTATTAATACTGCTGCTTCAAATGCTTTTAATGTAAAAGTAGGGTTCTCGTTAAAATTATAATCCTAATACTTCTTTCATTCCAAAAATTCCCTTTTTGCCGATTGCAAACTCTGCTGCTTTTATTGCTCCTCCAGCAAAGCCTATTCTATTATGAGCTGTATGAATGATTTCAATATCATCTATAGTAGAGCTGTATTTTACATGATGAGTACCAGGTGCAGGATCAATTCTTTCTGAAATAATGCTTATTTCACTGTTATTGATAGTTTGGGCCTCATTAACCCATTTGTTTTTTCTAGTTAAATTATTAAGTACTTGTTCCGCTAATGTGATTGCTGTGCCACTTGGAGCATCTTTTTTTTGCGTATGATGTATTTCTTTTAGCATTACATCATACTCAGGGTAAGCATTCATAATAGATGCTAAATGTTTATTTACTTCAAAAAATAAATTTACACCAATACTATAATTACTTGCATAAATTAATGTTCCATTTTGATCTGTACAAAATTGTGCTACTTTTTCCCATTCTTCTAACCAACCAGTAGAGCCAGAAACTACAGGAACACCAAATTCAATACAGTTTAAAATATTGTTAACAGCGCTATGTGGACCAGTAAATTCAATTACCACATCGGCTTTCTTTAAGTTTTCTGAAGTTAAGTCAGCTGCATTGTTAATGTCTATTTTTAAAACAATACTATGACCTTTTTGTAAAGCAATTTCTTCAATTGCTTTACCCATTTTCCCATAACCGATTAAAGCTATTTTCATGTATGATTATTTTGATAAAGCCAATGCTTTTTTTTGAGAGTCTCTAAAATTTAAACTTACAGAGATAGCTGGAGTTCTTGTATATGGATTAAATATTGGATTTATTTGCATACTTAAATCATTGCTTACATTAAACTGTTTTAAGTGAGCAAAAACAGTTGCATCTGCAACCTGTAAACCCCATGCGAGAATGAACCATAGAATTGAGTAATCTCTGTTGCGCCTAAATTGGTTTCTGTAATTTTGAAGAGAACCACTACTTAAATTCACTAATTCTGGATCTATTGCTCTTAGATCACTTGAATCTCCATGTTCTGCTTTGAATTTTGCCTCATAAGCAAATTTAGTTTTCTTGTAATAATCTTGATTATAAATATAAGCTACTGTAGGAATGGCTAATAAGCCATATACTATTGGTATTTTCCAGTATTCACCATTGTAAGCTTGACCCCAACCTGGTATTATTAAAGATCTTCGTGTAGCTATTCGAGGAATATGATTGGCATATTTAATTGAATCAGTAACTCGTTTTTTTATTTTTACTGAATCAGCAATTTGCTTAGAAGTTAGCTTAGTTGGTAAAACGGACTTAATATTACTTGTTGTATCTTTTATTTGCGCATTTAAAAAAGAGTAGCAACAAAGTAGTAAAATAAAGAAGTATTTTTTTGTTTGTTTCAACAATGCCATTAGCTCACAGTTACATTCATTAAATCCAATAATTTATTCAATTCGTCTAGTGAATAATATTCAATATTAATATTCCCGTATCCTTTTTTGTTATGTGTCATCTTTACTTTGGTACTAAAATAAGAAGAAAGATTATCCTCTATTTTTTTATAAGCAGGAGGGAGGTCGCTTTTTGAATTTGTGCTAACAGCTGAATTTTTATCACCTTTATATAATTTTCGAACCAATTCTTCTGTTTGGCGGACACTCAATTCTTTTTGTTGTATTTCTTTAAATACATAAAGTTGTTTATCAATAGTATCAATGTTAACCAAAGCCCTAGCATGTCCCATTGTTAATTTATTTGATCGAACAGCAGATAAAATATCGGGCGGTAATTTCAACAAACGAATATAATTGGTAACAGTACTTCTCTCTTTGCCCATTCTTTCTGCAACTTGCTCTTGTGTGTAGTTTAACTCATCCATCATACGTTTGAAACTCAAAGCCATTTCAACAGCATTCAAGTTTTCTCTTTGTATGTTTTCTAAAAGAGCTAACTCTAGTAGTTGAGCATCGTTTGCTTGACGCACATATGCCGGAACATCTTTTAATCCTGCTATTTTTGCAGCCCTTAACCTTCGTTCTCCAGCAATTAATTGAAATTTACCAGATGCAAGTTTACTAACTGTTATTGGTTGAATAATATCGTGCAAACGGATAGAAGTAGCCAATTCTTGTAACGATTGTTCATCGAAATCTCTTCTTGGTTGTTTGGGATTAATTTGAATTTCTGTTAAACTAATCCTGTTACTAGTAGTTGCTTGTTGAACTATCTCTGATTTTAAATGCCCTTCGGTATTTTTTAAATCCTCATTTATATTTTGTAATAAAGAACGGAGTCCTTTCCCGATAAGGTCTTTATTGTGTTTAGGTGCGGTCATAATTAATCAATTATTCTATCCTGATTGGATATTTTTGTCATTCCATTATTCTGAAGAATTTCTTTTGCCAAATTTAAATAATTAACAGAGCCTTTGCTTTCTGCATCATATAATATCACTGGCTTGCCAACACTTGGGGCTTCGCTAAGTCGAGTATTTCTATGAATGATTGTTGAAAATACCATATCATCAAAATGCCTTCTAACTTCACTAACTACTTGGTTACATAATCTTAAACGACCATCATACATGGTCATTAATATTCCTTCAATTTGTAATGCTGGATTTAATCTATTTTGAACAATTTTAATTGTATTCAATAATTTACCCAATCCTTCTAAAGCAAAAAATTCACATTGAACTGGAACTATTACACTATCAGATGATACCAATGAATTTACAGTAATCAAACCAAGTGATGGAGAACAATCAATTATAATGAAATCATATTTATCTCTTACTGCATCTAAAATGCCTTTCATTACATTTTCGCGATTGGGATAATTAATCATTTCAATTTCAGCACCAACCAAATCAATATGCGAAGGAATAACATCTAAATTAGGAACATCACTTTTTAAAATCACTTCATTAGCGGTAACATTGTTTACCATACAGTCGTACAAACTATTGGTAATATTGTGTAAATCAAATCCTACCCCAGTAGTACTGTTTGCCTGTGGGTCGGCATCTAC
>JBKJQV010000328.1:0-4356 GCA_046593815.1 Sediminibacterium sp.
TAAGTGTGGCTAATACAAAGCCTATTACTAAAAAAATAATTGAAGGCGTAAACAAGCAGCCTAATAAAAAAATACAGAATACGGTAGTTGTATGGCCAGAAGGGAAACTATTGGTTGTATGCGCTTCTACTCCTTTTACAGTATGTATACTCGCTTGTTCTGAAATTGCCTTTGTAGGCCTTGCTTCATCAGGATAAATATAATTCTTACTAGTTTGTACAAATAAAGTAGAGATCAGCATTGCACTAACAACCAAGGGCAATAATTTTTGTTTATAAAAAATAAAAAATAAAATAAATGGAACCCACATTATTCCATCGCCTAAATTAGTGCAATAAGTAAAGAAGAAATCAGCGAAAGCTCCTCCATCATTATTAAGGGTTAAAAAAAATTCATTCTTTCCGATTAAGAATGAAATAATAACTAACATTAATCCAGAAGCTAGTGTTAATATAGCTCCTCGTTTAAATGATGTAAGATGAAGTTGATTCAATGTACTTGTTTCTTAAACAAATATAAGGTGCTTGACTTGAAAAGAAAAACCTGCTCCATAGAACAGGGTTTCTCCAAAAAAACAAAAACAGCCGTTATTAATATTTTTTTAATTCAACTCAATACCTGCTAATTCTAGGCTTCTTTTTTTTAAGTTAATAATGTCGAGATCGTCTATTATTGCATCCGGGGTAAGAATTAATGAAGTATTATTTGATTTCCACCAGTCAGATTGAACCAATTTATTACATTGTATTACGCCAATTAAATACTTTCGTTCAGCTTGAGCATGCCATTCTTCAATCCACTCAAATTCTTCTCTTGGTATATATTTCCAATCATCGAAACTCAAATATACTTTTAAAAAATAGTCATTGGTTATTGAATGTGGTTGATGATGATATAATTTCTTATACTCATATTTGTAATTATACCTTAAAGCGGCTATATCACTTAAAACTGCTGATGCAGTTGGGAAACTACCAGCTCCTTTTCCATAAAAAAATTGTTTATCTGCAAAACCGCTTTCTATTACTACTCCATTATATTCATTTTTAACAAACGATAATGGATCTTTCAATGTAATAAATTGTGGCAATACAAAAGCGGCAACTTTTCCGTTTTTTAATTTTTTTGCCTGGGCTATTAATTTGATATCATATCCTTTTTCCTTAGCTACGCTTGCATCAGAATCTTGTATTTGTTGAATTCCAGTAAAAAGTATTCTATCTGGGTGTGAAACAATTCCATAAGCATGATTCAATAAAACGGTCCATTTATTTACTGCATCAAAACCCTCTATATCTAATTTGGGATTACTTTCGGCAAATCCTAATTGTTGGGCAAGTAATAATGCTGATGAGAAATCGAGTTTTTCTTCAAACATTTTTGTAAGTATAAAATTGGTTGATCCATTTACAATTGCTTTGATAGAGTGCAATAAATCATTGTCATAATATTCTTCTAAGTTTCTAATAATTGGAATTGATGCACATGCAGCAGACTCATATAAAAAAGATTGTCCAGTTTTTTCCAGTAACTGAAGTATTGCTGGTAGGTTTTCTGCAATCATTTTCTTACTAGAACTTACCACTGCTTTGCCATTTAGTAAAGCAGTTTCAACTATGCAGAAAGCAGCCTCTGAGTCGTCTATTACCTCTACAATTACATTTATTGCTGAGTCATTTAAGAGCTCATTTTTATCTGTTGTAAATAATGTTGAAGGGGCATTTCTTTTTTTATAAGCATTTTTAATACATACTTTTTTTATACTTGCTTTAAGCGATGGTGTTTGTTGTAATATTTTGTACAATCCTTCTCCAACTACTCCAAATCCGAATAATCCAATTGTTAATTGTTTATGTGTTTCCATTTTTATCATGCTGGGATTAATATATTTTTTTTAATTTGTTGATTTTGCAAATGTACATTCAAAGCTTCGAATAAATCATTAATAAGATCTTCTACATCTTCTAAGCCAACAGATAATCTAACCAAACTATCTGAAACACCTGTTGCTCTTCTTTTTTCAGTGGGAATAGATTTATGGGTCATATTTGCTGGATGCGATATAAGACTTTTAATTCCCCCCAAGCTTTCTGCTAGTTTAAATAATTGTGTACTTGTTACCAATTTTATTGCAGCTTCTTCTGTATCAACTTTTAAATTAAAAGATACAATACCACCATAACCTGTAGCTTGTTTTTTTGCAATCAAATGATTTGGGTGAGTAGTTAATCCTGGGTAATATACTTTATCAATCGCTGGATGATTTTCTAAAAACTGCGCAATAGCAAATGCACTTGAACAATGTTGTTTCATTCTTAAATGAAGGGTTTCTATTCCTCTAATTACCAACCAACTATCAAATGGACCAAGTATTGCACCACAAGCGTTTTGAAGATATTTTATTTTTGCACCTAGCTCTGTAGTTTTTGTTACTATAACTCCAGCAATTAAATCGCTATGGCCACCTAAATATTTTGTAGCACTATGTATAACTATATCGGCACCTAGAGAAAGAGGCTGCTGTAATATAGGAGATGCAAAAGTATTGTCTACACATAATAGACAATTATTGGCTTTTGCAATTTTTGCAATTGCAGCAATATCCGATATTTTTAATGTTGGATTTGTTGGTGTTTCAATCCAAATCAGTCTTGTATTTGATGTAATTGCATTATATACTTTTTCTACATTTGTAAAATCAACATACTTAACGTTGATACCAAACTTTTCATACACATTTGTAAATAATCTATAAGCTCCTCCATAAATATCATCTACTGCAATTATTTCATCTCCTGTTTTTAATAATTTTATGATAGAATCTATTGCAGCTAATCCACTTGCAAAAGCAATTCCTGTTTTTCCTTTTTCTAAATGTGCAACCAGTTTTTCTAATGCTTCCCTTGTTGGATTATTGGTTCTCGAATAATCATAACCTTTGTTCTCTCCGGGTGCATCTTGAACAAAAGTGGATGTTTGGTAAATAGGCACTGATATTGCACCTGTTTGAGGATCTACTGGAATGCTGTGAATTAATGCAGTTGCTGTGTTCATGTTAAACATTTTACCCTTTTCTCCTGATAAGGAATCTAGGAATTTAAAAAATTGTTGATATTCTTTAAGTCATTCAAAAAAACTGATCGCATTACTTATGAAAGAGTGGGCATAAAAAAACCCATCCGAAAAATCAGATGGGCTTTATATAATTAACCAATGGTTGGTTTTTTTGTACTTGCTTACTCTGACTTATCTTCTTTCACATATTGCGAAACTGGAATTGGCACCTTCATATAGCTGAGTGAGTTATATGGGTTGCCAAGGCTTCATAGGGCCAAAACCCTCTGCCTTTCTTGATAAGTATTTAAAGAACTGTTACAAATATAGGAGCGCAATTCCAATCAACCAAATTATTAGTCTATTATTTTAATAGGAATATAAAATTGTAAGTAAATAAATTAATTAACAACTTTAATGGCCTATTCCTGTTTGTATCTTTACACCCCATTATGGCCAAAAAACTTTCAGTACAAAACAATACTTTACTTAAAGAGGAAGAATTCATTGAAGTATTCGGAGCTCGTGAGCACAACCTAAAAAATTTGGATATCCGCATCCCTAAAAATAAATTGGTAGTATTTACTGGTGTAAGTGGAAGTGGAAAATCGTCACTGGCATTCGATACTATTTACAATGAAGGTCAGCGTAGGTACATGGAGAGTTTTAGTGCTTATGCACGACAATTTATGGGCGATATGGAAAGACCCGATGTAGATAAAATAACTGGACTTTCACCTGTAATTTCAATTGAACAAAAAACGACCAATAAAAATCCTCGTTCAACTGTTGGTACTGTTACAGAAGTGTACGACTTTCTCCGATTATTGTATGCTAGAATCGGGGAAGCCTATAGTTACAATACAGGAAAAAAAATGGTAAAGTTTAGCGAAGAAGAAATCGTTGATAATATTTTTACTAAATACAACAAACAAAAAATAAGTTTATTAGCCCCATTAATAAGAGGTCGTAAAGGGCATTACAGAGAACTATTTGAAGACATCCGAAAAAAAGGATTTTTAAAAGTTAGGGTTGATGGAGAAATTCTAGACCTGACACCCAAATTACAAGTTGATCGTTATAAAATTCATGATATTGAGGTAGTTATTGATCGATTGCAAGTTACGCCAGATATGAAAGTTCGGCTGAGTCAAAGTGTACAACAAACTTTGAAAATGGGAAAGGACTTATTATTTCTCTTACTAAATGATTCTGGTAAAACCATTCAATATTCTAAACAATTAATGTGCGAAGATACAGGTATTAGTTATGAAGAACCTTCGCCAAATGCATTCTCTTTTA
>JBKJQV010000379.1:0-11572 GCA_046593815.1 Sediminibacterium sp.
CATAAAAACTGCTGGCACAGCTCTTTGTCCTTCTTTATCACTTGGTGTGATTGTTTGCTTTCCATTCACAAGTAAGCAACTACTTCCTCCTCCATCTAAATTCAAAGCTTCGTCGCAGCCTACACCTATTAATAAGCGCGATAATTGCTCTAAATTGGCACCTTCTGCTTTTCCGGGAAACCTTCCTTCAACTGCCATAACAATTAATTTACCATCCTTGGTATAGCCCATTGCTGTTCGAGGATGTTTATCTAAAATTGCTTTTCCTCCAAATTTCATCTCCTCATTATTGGCAATTTTTGTTGCACCATTCTGCACCAATACTGGGCCACCTCCTACTGCTGTTTGCATTTTCCATTTTCGGAAATTGCCCAACTGTGTTAGTTTATCTTTTAAAATAATAGCTGATGAATCTTTATATGCATTTACTGGAGTTTGAGTAGCCAATGGAAATCGGTTAGTAGAGTCGGTATATAACCAAGCCACATCTGCCTTCCGCCTTTTTGTAATTCCTATTGCACTTGAAAATGGATGACGATAAGTAAACGTATCTTTCCCTTTTCCAGGCATCGATTGAATATTATATGCAACTATCTCTCCATCTTTAATTACAACATTAAGATTTGAATTATGAACAAACTCAAAGAAAGTAGTATTCACTACCAATAATGGTTTTTCTTCTTTATTAAAATATTCAGTAGGAGTAAATCTTTTACCGTTACCAATTTGTGTTGTAAACAATAATTTTTGTTGATTTAAATCTGCACTTAAATAAAATGCTCGATTGGGTTTTCCATCTATTGAATCATTGGTAAAATAAACATGAACCCCTTCTGGTAATGGTTGATAATCTGCGTCTACATTAACCCATTTTACTTGTGCAGATAAAACGAATGGAAAGACAACAATTGCAAACAATAATTTTCTCATGATTATTAAAAAATTAATTCATTTTCTCACTCAACCATTTTTCTTTTCCAAATCCTTTTATCACATGCTTATCGCTATGGTAAGATGAACGAACCAATGGACCACTTTCTACATAATCAAATCCAATAGAATAGCCTATTTCCCTTAATTCTGCAAACTCATCTGGATGCACAAATCGTTGTACAGGCAAATGTTTTTTTGTTGGCTGTAAATATTGACCCAATGTAAGTACGTCGGTACCAACTTCAACAAGATCGTGCATGCTTTGAATTACTTCTTCTTTGGTTTCACCCAAGCCCAACATAATTCCTGTCTTGGTACGCATCCCTCCTTTTTTTAAGGTTGATAACACTTCTAAACTTCTTCTGTATTTGGCCTGAATTCTCACTTGCTTGGTAATGCGTTCAACAGTCTCCATATTATGACTAACCACATTAGGGGCAGCATCAATAATGCGTTGGATCTGATCCGTAAAACCCCTGAAATCGGGTATTAGCGTTTCTAATGTAGTATTAGGGTTAAGACTCTTAATAGCGTTAATGGTATTGTACCAAATAATGGAGCCTCCATCTTTTAATTCATCTCTATCAACACTGGTAACCACCGCATGCTTTACTTTCATTAAATGAATGGCTTCTGCAACTCGTTGTGGCTCGTCCCAATCTACCGCACCGGGCCTACCAGTGGCTACTGCACAAAAACCACAGCTTCTGGTACACACATTGCCCAATATCATAAATGTTGCTGTGCCCTCACCCCAGCATTCGCCCATATTTGGACAATTACCGCTTTCGCAAATAGTATGCAATTTATGGGTGTCAACTAGCCCTCTAACGTGCTTATAGCTTTCACCAATAGGCAATTTTACCCTTAACCAATTGGGTTTTTTAAGTGGATTTTCGGCAGTTACAGTGATATTGTTTTGTTGAATTATTGGTAATTCTTGCATTGATTGGTTATTCAAAAATGAACAACAAAATTAAGTTACTTTCTCTTACCAAATGTGATTGCTGCATATGCATTAAAAAAGAAATTATTTTCTTTATTCAATAGCACAATAGGAATTTTTTTAGAGTAAAATTCAGCATTTAGTCCAACTTCAATGGCAGAAAGCACTTCATTGTATCTCCCATAATCAAAACGGAGAGCAGTTCTAATATGTGCCCCAGGCACGAATTGCATTTCATTGAAACCTTGACCCAATGATCCTTTTCCTAAAATAATTGTAGGATCTAAGAAGAGATTTGCCGTTTCTGGAGTATATCTGATGGACTGCCTTGCGCCATTGGTGGGATTTTGAATTTCGATATAATAAGGCTTCAATAAACCAACAGTTAAACCTCCTCCATAAATTGCCGATACAGCAACCCCATTTTTATTTCCTTTTCCACCAATTAATTTTTGTTGACCGAAGCCGAATTTTAATTGATAAAAATTATTTTGTTTGCCATATATATAACTAGATACAATAATAAAACCTTGATTGGCAGATAACGTTGGTACTCTTTCTTCCTTAATACTTTTTTTCTCGCCAAATTCAACCCAAAGCAAATTTGTTTTAGTAAGTGTTTTATATTTCCCCTTTTCATAAAACAAACCCCATCCATCAGTATTAAATTTAATACCAAAAGCACTCTGTTTATCAAAAATCAAAGCACCTTCTTCTTCTTGCTTTATTAGTTGATTGATTTTTTCTCGCTTCTCTGCTTTTTTCTGATTACGGTTAATGCTAGAAGAAGGAACTGGATTGGTTTGAGCTACTAATGAGCCACCAGTAAGTAATAAAATTAAAAAAAATAGATTCTTCACTACCATGTGATTAGTTACGTGTAAATTTATGGCAAAATTAAATTAATGACTTCACAAATTATTTATAAAGGTGATTTAAGAACCATTGCTACCCATATTCAAAGTGGAACTACCATTGAAACCGATGCCCCAACCGATAATAAAGGAAAAGGAGAGCGTTTTTCCCCTACCGATCTTGTTGCCACTGCCCTTGCCACCTGTATGATAACTACAATGGGAATTAAAGCCCAAACAATGGATATTCAGCTCGATGGCACTACTGCCGATGTTACCAAAATAATGATAAGCGACCCCAGACGCATTGGCAAAATTCAAGTACATGTATTTTTCCCAAAATCCTTAAACTTAGATGATAAGCAAAAAGAAATACTAGAAAGAACCGCACGCACTTGCCCTGTAGAAAGAACTTTACACCCCGATTGTGAACTCGATTTACAATTCAACTGGTAGTTAGACTCCTTTTTGTAGAATTCCGTTGCCTATTGAGCAGTTTAAGCAGGCTTTTTTGTTGCAATAAAATTGATGCAATTCCAATAAGGCTTGGGTATCAAAAGCTGTCTTTTGTTTTACGGGCAATGATTCCCAAATATTTAAAACTTGGTTGGTCTCAGCTGGTACTTGACTTAATAATTCAGTTGCAAGCTCCTGATACAAACTATTTTGATTGTACAATCCATAAGCAAATAATAGGGGTACGATTGCATTAATGAGTAAATTGTTTTTGAACTGCAATCCAATTTCTTTTTTCTTGCTAATACTCTCTTTATCAAAGCGATAATGAGTATTCCAAAACTCAGACGCAGCTGTATTAAAAAGTTGGTAGAATATTGTTACAGATTGAATGGATTTAATTTGTTGCATTAAATGTGTGTGTTGTTGAATAAACGCAGCAAGTTGCGCAAAACGAATAGTAGGGAAAGAAGCAGGCCGCATTCTTAAAAATTGTGGTTGTAGTTGCAGCGGTTTTAAAGTATATTTATTGCTAAGAAAAAGATATTCTTTTTGCAGCGTTAAAGCATACAATTCTTTTAAATCATTTTGCAAGAAGCCAGCTTGTCCCATTAGCAAAGCTTCTAGTTGTACAACATCATGTTGATGGCGTTTTAAAATTACCAGAGGTATTGATTGAATGATGGATTCAAAAATATTGGCATTTACTTTTCCACCAAAAACTCTTCCAATTTGAATTAAGCATACTCTTTCCCAATCTCCATTGAATTGCTGTAGCTTAACAAATATATGTTCCGCCCTTTTAGTCAATCGTTCTATAATTAAGCGTTCTTTCCATGAAGCCCAAACCAACTCATTGATTTTATTCAGCCAAGAAGCACAGGGCAATTGCGTTTGCGCTTTCATTAATGATTCATATCGATCTAATAAAATATTGGCGACCTTATCTTGTAAAACAAGTGTTGGCAATAAATTACCCAGTGCATCTTTAACTGGCACATCATCATTCCAAACAACATGAAGAATAATATTTGCATATCGTTTATCTGTATGATGCATGTGCTTGTACCAATCAGAAGCATTTACATGCAATTCAATATTGCCAACCCAACGAGTTTTATTGATTACTATTTCGCTTGCAATAAAATCTGGACCTTGGTTGGTATTTAATTGACCTGGTTTAATAATTCGAATTGAATTACCATCTGTTAAATTTAAAAAAGATTGATTAAAATATTGGAACTGCCAGATAAACTGCAATAATTTTTCATTCATGCTATTTAATTAACCAATAAAATTAAAGGCCAATCAAATGTTATAAATACCTGATTTTTATTTACAAATTTATGCTATGTAAAGCTTGAACAACTGTGCTTACTGGAAGTCCCATTACATTGTAAAAGTCGCCCTCAATAGATGCAATACCAACAACACCAATCCATTCTTGTATGGCATAAGCGCCTGCTTTATCGTAGGGTTTGTAATTGTCTACATAAAACTCAATCTGTGCTTGGGTGAGTTGATGAAATTTTACTTGAGTAGTAACAGAGAAGGATTGTTTAATACTTCCTTTTTGCAAAACTACACCGGTAATTACTTTATGCTGCATTCCAGATAAGCTGTTCAGCATTCTAATCGCATCGCTCCTATCGATTGGTTTATTGATTACTTCATTGCCCAAAACAACAATAGTATCGGCTGCAAGTATAACAGTATCAACAATTACTGGGCTTTCGTTTGCCAATAGTTGATTTACTGCCAATACTTTTTGTTGAGCAATATGAATGGGTATTTTTTCGACTGCCAATTCCAATGGAAATGATTCATTGGCATCAGGCACTATAACTCTAAAAGGAATTTCGGCCCATTCTAGCAATTGCTTACGGCGAGGAGATTGAGAAGCAAGTATTATTTCTTTCATCAAAAAATATTATTGATAAAACCTAAAAAATGCCATCGATAAAATACCAGTAAACATTACCAATTTAATGATCGAACTTATTGTATGAAACTGTTTTGGTGTATTGGCTTTGTATAATAATTTTAAACTTACAATTAATGGCAATACAATTAGCAAAATGCAATACAATGCACTTAGCCACCATCCCATTCCTAAAACATATAACTGCAAAATAATAAGCACCCCAACTAAAACAACTATCCAAACAGCAACAAATACTTTACTTACATTAACTCCCCATACAATTGGCATTGTAGTACATCCATATTTTCTATCGCCTTCCATATCTTCAATATCTTTTATTACTTCTCTAATTAATGAAATAATAAAAGCAAATGAAACATACAAAATCATCAGCCTAAAAAAACGAACTGCATTGTGCTCAACACTTAATATTGAATGAATTCTAAGGGGATACTTCGAAAAAAATAAAATCCCGATTACCCAAGCAGTTAATAAAGAAATAAGCACATTCCCAATAAGTAATTTTTTTTTCAACGTGGTTGAATAAAACCATAAAGCTATAATAGCAACCATATTGGCAAGCACCAAGTGCCAATATAAATTAAGGGGTAAGGCATATGCTGTAAAAAACAAGCCACATAAACTAAGAAACATATGCCAAAAAATTACCCATCTTCTATTAATAATCGTATTGACTACAACTTTGTTGGGTTTATTAATTTGATCAATGTTTAAATCAAAATAATCATTAATAATATAACCTGCAGCAGCAATACAAACCGAAGCAATAATTAATGCAATGAATTGTATAGATTCATTAGCAATGTTCCCATTAAAATCTGGATATATTCTTTCATAAATACACTTCTCAAATAATATTTGTGTAATTACAATGAATAATAGGTTGGGCCATCTTACTAATCTTAAAAAAGCAGTGAGCAACTTCAATTGAACATTATTAGCTTGGTGAAATAAAAATTATTGTGATTTGATTTGCAAATCTTCGTTCCAATCTCCTCTAAGTTTCATCACTTTCTCAATCACTTCTCTTACACAACCTTCCCCCCCTTTTAAACCAGCAATATAAACTGCCAATTCTTTTATTTCATCAACTGCATCAGCGGGGCAACAAGCTAATCCAACTAGTTTCATACATTGCAAATCTGGTATATCGTCCCCCATAAATAAAAAAGAATTTGCATTGGAATTTTGTTTTGTCATAAGCGATTGCAAAAGCGATCCTTTGTCTGTTACCTGCATATATACCTCTGTAACTCCAAGCAAATCAAGTCGATCTTTTACCTCTTTAGAATTACCACCAGAAATAATAGTTACTCTATATCCTTTTTTAATTGCTAGTTGTAAAGCATATCCATCTTTGATATTCATTGTTCTTGCCATAACTCCGTCTGGCAAAACGAACAATTTTCCGTCGGTAAGCACTCCATCAACATCGAAAACAAAATGGGTAACTTTTTTGAATTTTTCTAGCATGGTAATGAAGTTAATGCAACTATCGTATTTATTCAATAACTACTTTTGATTGTCGCGCCATTCGTATACCCAAGTACTCTGAATCATTTCTAAGTGTCCCTCTGTACTTTGTTCTCTGGTTCCTACAAAATTGGGGATTTCTAATATCCAGGTTAGTAAATCGGTAAATCGAACACGATATATTTTCCCTTCATTAAAATCATCACCAAATTTTTCATACAATTTCATAGCAATATCTTCATGATCGTTCCAATGAATAGGTGGTTCAAAATGACTCATAAATTAAGGTTGTTTTAACTGTATATTATTCTCCCAAAAATTGGGATTGGTCTGGTAATGTAACAAATACTTCTCCGCTTCCTTTTTGTAAAACACACTGGCAACCTAATCTGGAATTGATTCTTGGATTTACAGCTCTGTCTATAAAATCTTCTTCTCTGTCGTTCAATTCTTCTAAATACTCAGTTCCTTTATCAACATATAAATGACAGGTGCTACAAGCACAAACGGCTCCGCAATTATGGTGTAATTCAATATTATTATCTAAACAAACTTCTAAAATGCTTTGATCAGCTTCAACATTATGAAGGGTTATTGGCTCTAATCCTTTTTGCTCAAATTTAACATGGATAGAATACATAGGTATGGTTTGGGCTGCAAAAGTATTTCAAAACAATTATTAAGCAATCTTAATTAAAAAAGACATTCTAATATATTGATTTTCAAATACTTATATTATTTTATTGCTGACTTTCAACTATTTTACACACAAATAGCTCCTATCTTTGTTGTATGAAGTTAAAGTTTAAGCAGAGGGTAATTTTGGGATATTATAAAACTAGAATAAAAACAATTGGTATATTATCTCCCAAAAAAGCAGCATCAATAGCTTTCGATTTATTTTCTACTCCTTTTAAATCTAAAACTAAAAGAATTATTCCACCTGTTTTTCTAAAAGCAACCTCAGTTAGCATACAACAAAATAAACTTACTATACGAGGGTTCAGATGGGAAAGTACTCAACCAAACGCTAAAATAATTTTAATTGCGCATGGATTTAGTAGTTATGCTTATAAATTCGATAAATATGTTATTGCACTCCGAAAGGAAGGTTTTGAAGTGTTAGCATTTGATGCCCCAGCTCATGGAAATAGCGATGGCAAAAAAATAAATGCACTTATATATAGAGATACTATACTAAATATTGAGAAAAAATTCGGCCCTTTGTATGCAATCATTGCTCACTCCTTAGGAGGATTAGCAGCTTCATTAGCAGTTGAAATGCTTCCTAATCAAGAAAAACGGAAGTTGGTATTAATTGCCCCAGCAACAGAAACCAAGACAGCAGTTGAACATTTTTTCACTATAATTCCCTCAAACCCAAAAATTATACAAGCATTTAAAAAGCATATTGAGCGTATTGCCAAACAGCCAATTTCTTATTTTTCAGTAGCAAGAGTAGCAAGAACCGCTACGGCAAAAATACTTTGGATTCACGACGAAGAAGATAATGTATGCACATTTAATGATGTTAAACCATTATTAAATGAGCAAATTGACAGGCTAGAACTATTCATCACAAAGGGTTTGGGACATAATAAAATTTACAAGGCCCTTAGTACAAAAGACAAAATCGTCCATTTTTTAACATCTCCATTTTAGGGAGTTTTTTTGTGATTTGATGGTTTACACTAATATTGCATGATTAGAAATGAACCAATTGCATGATTTAGAGAAATAAGCAATACAGTTTTATGGTCTAATTTAAGTTGAAAAAAAGAAGTAAACAGGTAGGCAAATGGCAAAAAATTTATTGATTGTTGAGTCACCGGCAAAAGCCAAAACCATTGAAAAAATTCTTGGAAAAGATTTTGAGGTAAAAAGTTGTTATGGACATATAAGAGATCTTGAAAAAGACGATATGGGTATCGACGTTTCTAATCATTATCAACCGCGTTATAAAGTACCTGTAGACAAAGAAAGAGTTGTAAAAGAATTAAGGCAGTTAGCAAAAAAAGCAGATGAAGTATGGTTAGCATCGGATGAAGACCGCGAAGGAGAAAGTATTAGTTGGCATTTGGCTGAAGTATTAGGCTTAGACCCATCTGTTACTAAGAGAATTGTTTTTCATGAAATTACTGCACCTGCTATTAAAAAAGCAGTTGCAAATCCTAGAACAATTAATATGAATCTGGTAAATGCTCAACAAGCCAGAAGAGTACTCGACAGATTGGTGGGCTTTGAATTGAGTCCTGTTTTATGGAGAAAAATTGGAATGCAAAGAAGCCTTAGTGCTGGCAGAGTACAAAGTGTAGCTGTAAGATTAATTGTTGAAAGAGAAAGAGAAATAAACCAATTTATTTCTGAAAGTTCTTTTAAAGTTGAAGCCATTTTTAATGCACCTGATATCAACGGAAAGCCAGTTAATTTTAAAGCCGAAGGTCCTTCCAAATTAACGAATTTATCAGATGCACAATCTTTTTTAGAAAGCTGTAAGAAAGCTGAATATACAGTAAACGATATACAAGTTAAACCAACAAAACGCTCTCCTGCAGCACCTTTCACCACATCTACACTTCAACAAGAAGCTTCCCGAAAAATGGGATACAGTGTTAGTAAAACAATGTTGATTGCTCAAAGATTATATGAAAGTGGTAAGATCACTTATATGAGAACAGATAGCATCAGTTTAAGTGAAACTGCACTTGAGGATATCAGCAAAGAAATAAATGATACTTATGGAGTGAAATACCATCAGCCTCGCAAATTCAAAAATAAAAACGAGAATGCACAAGAAGCGCACGAAGCAATTCGCCCTACATATATGAGCAATCATACAGTAGATGATGATGAAACAAAACGTTTGTATGAATTAATTTGGAAAAGGACTATTGCCTCGCAAATGAGTGATGCTGCATTTGAAAAAACAGCTGCAAAAATTTCAATTAGTACTAATAAAGATCAACTAACTGCTACTGGAGAAGTAATGCAATTTGATGGTTTTTTAAAGGTATATATGGAAGGTAAAGATGAGGAAGATGACGATAATACTGAAGGCATTCTTCCTCCTCTCAAGGTGGGTGAAAAACTTAAATTTGTTGAAATGCTTGCTTCAGAAAAATTCAGTAGATCTGCACCAAGATATACAGAAGCTTCCTTAGTTAAAAAGTTAGAAGAATTAGGCATAGGCCGACCTTCTACCTACGCTCCTACTATTTCAACAATTATGAAGCGGAATTATGTTGAAAAAAGAGATAAAGAAGGAACAAAAAGATCAGTTTCAATTTTAAAACTCACATTGAGTAATCAAATAGAAAAAGAAATAATTCAAGAAAATACAGGAGCTGAAAAAAGTAAATTATTCCCAACAGATTTAGGGATAGTTGTAACTGATTTTTTGAAACAACACTTTAATAAAGTAATGGACTTTGGATTTACTGCAAAAATTGAACAAGAATTTGATGAAATTGCTGGAGGTAAAATGAAGTGGTCTACAATGATTGATGGTTTTTATAAACCATTTCACGAAACCATTGAACATACATTAGAAACAGCAGAGCGAGCTAAAGGTGAAAGAGAATTAGGAATAGATGAAGTTACTGGCAAAAGAGTGATAGCCAGAATGGGTAGATATGGTGCAATGGTTCAGATTGGAGATACCGCCGACGAATCAGAAAAACCAAGATTTGCAAAACTCAAACAAACTCAAAGCATCGAAACTATTACGATGGAAGAAGCCATGCAGCTTTTTAGTTTGCCAAGAACAATTGGAGAATACGATGGTCTTGAATTAGCAGTTAATATTGGAAGATTCGGGCCTTATATTAAACTTGGAGAGCAATTCATATCAATACCCAAAGGTGAAGACTTATATGAAATGGATCTTGAAAGAGCTATTGAACTAATTAAAGACAAAGCACTTGCTGATGCTCCAATAGGGTTTTATGAAGAACTCCCAGTTACAAAAGGAAAAGGGCGATTTGGACCTTTTATTAAGTGGAATGATTTATATATTAATATCCCTAGAGCTTACAATTTTGATACGTTGAGTCAACAAGACATTAACGAACTGGTAGAAAAGAAGATGGAAAAAGAAGCCAATCGTTTTATTAAACAATGGCCTACCGAAAAAATATCAATCGAGAATGGAAGATGGGGACCTTTTATTCGCTTTCAGAAAAAAATGCTGAAACTTGGCAAACAAGCAGATGGAAATAAATACACTGCCGAGACTGTTGCTATTATTGAATTAGAAGCTATAAAGAAAATGATTGAGGAGCAGGTTCCCGGTGCTTTTACAAAAACGGTAAAGACAACTAAGAAATCAGTATCAAAAAAAGCAACTGTAAAAAAAGTAGCAAAGAAAAAAGTTACTAAATAATTAACTAACTCTACCCATTTGTCTTAAAAATCTTACGTGTGCAGCAACAGCCTTACGCATAGTAGGATATTCGATATATTGTAATTGATATTCATTACAAATACTCTTTACTATACTACTAATTGCTGGGTAATGAACATGAGAAATTTTAGGAAACAAATGATGCTCTATCTGAAAATTCAATCCTCCAACCAACCAGCTCACTAGTTTATTTTTAGTTGCAAAATTAGCTGTTGTTTTAATTTGATGTGCAGCAAACTCATCAGGTAACTTATTTGTTTCAATATCAACAACAGGAAATTCAGTGTGTTCTACAGTGTGTGCTAATTGAAAAACAATACTTAACACGAACCCAGCAACAAAAGTCATAATTAAGAAACCTACTAACCAATTTAGCCAACCAACTACTACTATTGGAATCACAACAAATACAGCTGCATGATACAATTTAACTCCCCAAAATTCAATATGGTCAGCAGTGCTCATTTTTTTCAAAGGAATACTACCAATTTTTTGAGAAAAATATTTTTTATAGTCAGTAAAAAAAATCCAAAATACATACAATAACATGTATAGAATCCAAA
>JBKJQV010000020.1:0-13052 GCA_046593815.1 Sediminibacterium sp.
GTTGGATTCCTACCCCAGCATTAAAAAGTCTTTTTCTCGATTAAATTATTCGCTCATCATTTCTCTAATTACCCTAATAACATCTTCGGCATTGGGTTTACTAAAGTAATCTCCATCGCTTCCATAACTTGCTCTATGTGCTTCAGCAGTGAGAGTACGTGGACTAACATCTAACCACTGAAAAGCATGCTGACCCTCAATTACCTGATTGTACATATATGCCGCAGCACCACCAGGTACATCTTCATCTACAAATAAAATACGATTGGTTTTTTTTAAAGATTCTACAATCATATGGTTAATATCGAAAGGCAATAAAGTTTGTACATCAACAATTTCACAACTTATACCTTCCTTGTCCAATCTATCTGCAGCATCATGAATAATTCGTAAAGTAGAACCGTATGAAACTATTGTAACATCATCTCCTTCTTTTACTATTTCTGGTATTCCTAATGGAACTGCAAACTCCAATAAATTAGCTGGCATTTTTTCTTTTAATCGATATCCATTTAAACATTCAATTACTAATGCAGGATCATTACTTGCCAATAAAGTATTGTACATCCCTACTGCTTGCACCATATTTCTTGGAACACAAACATAAATACCTCTTAATGAATTAATGATCATACCCATTGGAGAACCACTATGCCAAATGCCTTCTAGTCTGTGCCCTCTAGTTCTAATAATTAATGGGCAACTCTGTTGACCTTTTGTTCTATAATGGGTTGTTGCAACATCATCGCTTAATATCTGTAGCCCATACAATAAATAATCGAGGTATTGAATTTCTGCTATAGGTCTTAATCCTCTCAAAGCCATACCCAATGCTTGTCCCACTATAGTTAACTCCCGAATTCCAGTATCTAAAATACGGTCTTTACCATGTTTTTCTTGCAATCCCGCTAAGCCTTGATTTACATCTCCAATAAAACCTACATCTTCACCAAATGCATACACTTTAGGATTCTGTGTAAACAATGCATCAAAATATTTATTCAGAATTTCAAAACCATTCACCAAAGGCGCATCAAAAGAAATGAGTGGCTTAATTTCATTTATTTTTAATGCACTTTTATTATTTTGATTGTATAAATGAGAATTATAAAGTTGTTTACTTTCAGATAATAATTCTTGATAATACAATTTAACGTCTTCAACTGAAGGTGATTCAGGAGCAATTTCAGTAGCAATACACAATGCCCTTAAAACATCTCTTCGTTGAGGTTCTTTTAATGAAATTAATTCAGTAGACATTTGCTGCAACTGGCTGTATTTATCAATATCATTCACCACCATTTCTCGCAATAAGGTAGCTGTGTTTGCAGCTTGCTCTTTTATTGGATCAAAATATTTATTAAATGCTGTTAATCTAGCTTCGCGAACATATTCCTTTGCAGCTATTTCTATATCTGATAACTCTTCTTCATTGGATAGTCCATTTTCAAACATCCATTCTTTCATTTTTTTAATACAATCCCATTCTTTTTCCCATGCCAAACGCTCTGCAGATTTATACCTTTCGTGACTACCGCTTGTAGAATGTCCTTGCGGTTGTGTAACTTCTTCCACATGAAATAAAACTGGTACATGGGTTTCACGAACACGCTGTATAGCTTCCTCAAATACTTGACACATTCCTGCGTAATCCCATGCCTTTAATTTATAAATATGAATTCCGTTACTATCTTCTTTTTTTTCTAATCCTTTTAAAGCCTCTGAAATAGACCCTTTAGTAGTTTGGAAATTTTTCGGAACAGAAATACCATAACCATCATCCCATACAAAAACTGCCAAAGGAACTTGTAACACACCTGCAGCATTCATTGTTTCCCAAAAATGTCCTTCTGTTGTACTTGCATCGCCAATAGTGCAGAAACAAATTTCATTTCCGTTGTGACTTAAATTATCGAACTGAGATAATTGCAGTCCTTGTCTAAAACATTTTGAGGCAAATGCCAAACCCAACGCCCTAGGCATTTGAGAAGCAGTTGGGGCCATATCAGCTGAAATATTTTTTCTATTGGCTAGATCAAGCCAATTTCCATTATCATCAACAAACTTTGTTGCAAAGTGAGCATTCATTTGTCGGCCTGCACTAAAGGGATCATTTTTTAAATCTGGATCTCCATATAGTTGTGCAAAAAATTGCTCAACACTAGATAATCCGGTGGCAAACATAAAAGTCTGATCTCTATAATACCCACTTCTAAAATCACCTGCTTGAAAAAACTTAGCCATTGCTAGCTGTGCCACTTCTTTACCATCTCCAAAAATGCCAAACTTAGCTTTACCAGTAAGCACTTCTCTTCTGCCCAATAAACTCACTTCTCTACTAATAATAGCTGTTTTATAGTCTTCCAGAACGGTTTTCCGAAATACTTCAAAAGAGATCATATCTTCTTTATGCTGAATAGATTCTGCTGATTCCATATTACAAAAATAATACTAGCAGGCTAATAGACTAACAATTATTAGTATTATCTGATAGATTGGTCACAAATTATTGATAATTAACGAACTGATTTTAACCTAAGATAATTCTTTAGTCAGAAGTTTGCGTAATTTTATGCCACAAAAATGTAACTATGAAATATTTAATGTTAATAACAGTGCTATTTGCTGTTTCAATCAGTACTAAGGCACAGTCAGTTTCAATTAAAAACGAGAAATATGAAATGGGGAAAATAACATACGGCAAACCAGTTGAATATTCTGTTGAAATAACCAATACCGGCAAGGATACGGTTACTTTAGAAACAGCTAGAGCAGGATGTGGCTGCACAACGCCTAATTTTACACCAAATCAAAAATTTGGCCCAGGTGAAACAGTTAAAGTACTAATTCAATTTAGTGGAAGCGTTTTGGGATCATTTACAAGGTTTACAGATATAATATTATCTGGTGGAATTGTAAAACAAGTAAGCTTTACAGGTGAAGGAGTTCAGCAACAATAAATTTATCTTATTTCAATTCTTAATTATGAAGTCATTTTTGTTTTTTTTGTGTGTATTTTTTAGTATTAATCTTTTTTCTCAAGCCGACATTAGTTTTAAAGAAACGAAGCATAATTTTGGTAAAATTAAAAAAGATATTCCTGCAACTTATGTGTTTACTTATACTAATAAGTCAACAAAACCTGTAGTCATAGAATTTGCCAATGCAGAATGTGGTTGTACAAAACCAGTATATTCAAATGCGCCAACTGCCGTTGGAAAATCGAGCACTATAAAAGTTACCTATAATGCAGCAGCTATGGGAACATTTAAAAAAAATGTGGACGTAAAGTTTGCACATTCTAATCAGCCATATACGCTTACTATAAATGGTGAAGTTGTAAAAATTAAAAAGAAATAATACATTAATTATTAATTGATTAATTGCATATGTTAGCTATAAGCCAAAGGGGTAATGCGATGCCAGCATCTCCTATAAGAAAATTAGTACCTTATGCTGAAGCAGCAAAAAAAAGAGGGACTAAAGTATTCCATTTAAATATTGGTCAACCTGATATTGAAACGCCGAAAGCAATATTAGATGCTGTTAGGCAAAGTGATTTTAAAGTGCTGGAATACAGTCATAGTGCAGGTAATGAGAGTTATCGAAAAAAACTAGTACAATACTATCATTCAGTTGGTATTGAAGTAAATCACCATCAAATTATCATTACTACCGGTGGAAGCGAAGCAATACAATTCGGATTTTTAGCTTGTTTAGATGCCGGAGATGAAGTAATTATTCCGGAACCATTTTATGCAAATTACAATGGATTCGCTGTTGCTGCAGGAGTTAAAGTGGTACCAATTACATCAACTATTGAAACCGGATTTGCATTACCACCTATTGCAGAATTTGAAGCGAAAATTACCTCTAAAACAAAAGCAATTGTTATTTGTAATCCTAATAATCCAACTGGATATTTATACAGTAAAGAAGAAATGGAGCAATTAAAAGATTTAATTATTAAATACAATTTGTTTTTATTTTCAGATGAAGCTTATAGAGAATTTTGTTACAGTGGCGAACAAGTAAGTGCAATGCATTTAACAGGTGTAGATGACAATGTAATTATAATGGATACAATCAGTAAAAGATATAGCGCATGTGGTGGAAGAATTGGAGCTTTGGTAACAAAAAATCAACAAGTACTAGATGCTGTTATGAAATTTGCTCAGGCAAGATTAAGTCCGCCTAGTTTTGCTCAAATTGCTGGAGAAGCAGCCATTGATTTGCCTGCCAATTATTTTGATACTACCAAAGCTGAGTATCAAGCTCGAAGAGATTTGATAGTAAGTAGATTAAATGCAATGGAAGGAGTATTTTGTCCAAATCCTGGCGGTGCTTTTTATGCCATTGCTAAATTACCAATTGATGATTCCGATAAATTTTGTCAGTGGCTTTTAGAAGAATTTTCTTTTGAAAATCAAACCGTAATGTTAGCGCCTGCTACCGGATTTTATGGAACCCCAGGTTTAGGAAAGCAAGAAGTAAGATTAGCCTATGTGTTAAACTTAAATGATATAAAAATATCAATGGATTGTTTAGCTAATGCTATTCAGGTGTATCCTGGAAGAATTTAAGCCTGATTGGGTATTATTAATATATAATAATTAATTACATATTAATTATTTGTCACCATTTCGCAATTTTATATAGTTTTATATAGAAATTTAATATATAATTATCGATTTATGACTATTTATAATAAATTTTGTGTACTTTTACACTACAAACAATATATATAAAGAATCTCTTATAATGGCAAGCAATCGAAAAAAAGTCCCTCGTTTCTACGAGGGACTTTGTATTTGTGAAATATCCAACTAGGTATTGAATAAATGAATCAGTTTTCCGTTATGTTCCTGTGGTTATTGTAAACAATCGCTTTCCAACAAAGATTTTTATTATTTGGTTCTCAATTACTTTGTTAACCGAAAGCAATATTTATGCTCAAAATTATCACGCACTTCATGGTTCATCCTATACAGGTGCGGTTAGCATTTTTAATAACCCAGCATCTCCAAACAATAGTTTGCAAAAATGGGACCTTAATATATTTGCCATTCAATTAAGCAATATCACTAATACCATCTATGCCAAAAACCTTAAACTTCCTTCTTTTAGTAATACAAGCATTCAAATAATAGAAGGAAACTTTAGTAGGTACAATCATCAGTCAATCGACATGAATTTATTCAATGCGATGTACCAGATCAACAAAAAGCAAACTATTTCTGGTGGTATTAGATTAAGAAGTTACAGTCACTTTAAGGCAACCGATTTTGAAGCAAATGATTCTACCAGTAGCCTTAAACAATTTTTAATTAATAATAGAACAACTCCTTTTTTACAAGGATTTGCTACACAGTCTGGGTGGTTGGAAGGAAATTTAAATTATAGCAGGGTAATTCATGAATCATCAGATGGCCGATTAAGTGGGGGTATTACAGTACAAATTTTAAAAAATATATCAGGAGCTTATACAAGAATTAATAAATTTAGTTTTTTAGAATCCAAAACCCCAACTGATACAAGTTATTCTTTTACAGGGGGTGCTGGCTCTTATGCATATTCCGCCAATTTTGATGAAATAAGTGATAACATATCATTGCAAGGTAATATCAAACAAATATTCAAAACCTCTCCTAGTAGCTTTGGACTAAGTTTGGGAATAGAATATATTTCATTTAATAAAAATACTTCTATTGGTGAAAACGAACCTAAACCTTACGATTGGAAATTAGGATTAAGTATCATGGATATTGGGGCTAGCAAGTACAATACAAGTATTTATACGGGCCAGTTTAGCGATCCAAACAAATTAATTACCAATGGAGAGGTGAGTAAAAAATTTACGAACATCAATTCGGCAAAAGATCTCAAAGATTCATTAGCAACTATGTTTAATTCAATTACTCCGCTTGCTAGTACATTTTCAATTAATAGTCCTACAAGAATGATTATTAATATTGATCGGGCATTGGGGAATCATTTCTTTGCCAACTTTCAATTAAGTATGAATTTTAGAAGCGCTTCTAATTTGAATAAACTAAATACAAGAGAATTGAATTTGATCACTGTTACACCAAGATGGGAGACCAATTTAATGGGCATCTACTTCCCAATACAATATAATACGCAAGGTCAATTTTGGATGGGTGCTGCAATAAAAGCGGGACCATTAGTTGCAGGTATTCACAGCCTAGGTATTCTAAAGAAAGACCCATTACTAAACGGTGGTGGATATTTTATGATAAGCATTCATCCATTCCAAAAAAGAACTTACTCAACTAGATTGGATTGCTTTTAATAAAATTATTCTCCGCTTTGAATATTTCCGGCTTGTTTGCCTTTTTTTCCATCAACAATATCGAATGTTACTTTTTGACCTTCTTTAAGAGATTTAAACCCTCCCATGTTGATTGCTGAAAAGTGTGCGAACAAATCTTCACCACCATCATCTGGTTTTATAAAACCAAATCCTTTTGCATCATTGAACCATTTTACAGTACCGGTAGACATAACTTTACTATTTAAGTTATAAATATACTGATTTTTTCTCTTTTGCAATAAAAAAGGCGATAATCTAATGAAATGCATGGGCACTAGCGACATTACCAAAAATAATTACGCATACATAATCAACTGTTGATCAAATATAAAATTCCTTTTTATTTATACTTACTAGTTTTTTCATCTGAAGTAATATCTGCATTACTTCGAATTTGAATTTGAATATTAGTGATCCATTCACTACAATTTTTTTTGAATAAATGCTCATTTACATCATTAATTACACGCATTACTTCGTCATAAGTTCCTTCTAATTCCGTTGCAAACGCTCTTACTTCATATTTAATACCAGATTGTTGAATAATGGGTATTGCTTCATCAACCCACTCATATGGAAGTTTGTCTTGCGCTAATGGTAAAACTTGAATGGTTGCATTAACTATAAATTGGTGCATCGAAAATAATATTTTATTAAATTTAAAAAAGAAATAACTAATTACCCTAAATGTAATTAATGTTACATTAAGAAGCACTAAACGAATAAAGGAAAATCTAATTTTGAAATCGGTAAAAGCATTTTACCATTGTGTGTAATAAAAAAAGACTTAAAATATTACAAAAAAAAGCTCCGATATTATTTATCAGAGCTTTAGAAGAGAAATTAAAAATTATTCTTACTTCTCGGATTTTAAAGAGATAGAAATATTATTTTAACAGAATTGATTGATAAGCTAAGGCACTATCCAAATGCATTTTTAGAATGGGCAATTTTAAATTTACCCATTCACTGATTTCTTTATCTAGCGCGTCTTTAGACATATTTTTATATTTTTTTATTGCAGCCTTATATTCATCTAAAACTTTATTTAAATAAGCTTTGTCGAATTCAGCACCTTCCATTTTTATTAAATTTGAATAAAATGTTTGCCCCTCTTCAGATAATGATGCAGGAAGTGTAATCTGCTTTTTCCCAGCAATTAACTGTATTTCTTTTAAAATTGAAATATCATCTTGCTCTATATGCTTACCGAAGTCTTTTACTTGTTGCATATTTCCTTTTACCTGTGCAAGTTGACCGAGTTGTATTTGCTCTAAGTTAACTTTAGCAGCAGTTGTAATAAACGAACTATCAGATTCCACTGAACTTTTTATAGGTGATTCATTTTCAGTATCGCTCAAAGAGCTATTATTGCTAGATGTAGGACTTTCATTACATGCACTTAAAAAGCACATCAAATAAATTAACGAGATGTAAGAAATCCAGATAAATCTTTTTTTAAAACGATATATAATTTTCATAGAATACTTAAATAAAAACAGACCAATCAATATTGACTGGTCTGTTTTGTGATGATTAATTTTATTTATTGGTTATGATATCGATAATTACTGATCTATTATAAAAACGTTCTTCTGGTAAATTATTTTCAAAAGGCGACATATTGGTATCTTCTCCAAATCCATAAGATTCAAATTTGATACCTTTTTTCCCAGCATTGTTTAGTGCCTTTGATAAAATTTTCTGTGCATCAGCAGCACGACCTTGAGATAATTTCATATTATATGCTTCTTCACCAATGACGTCGGTATGACCATGAATAATTACAGTTCCGTTATCTGGTACAAGCGGTGCAACTATTTCGGTAAGGAATTTTTCGTATGAATCTATCGTTGTTGATTTATTGAAATCAAATAAGACACTGTAACGTAAACCTGCTTGCATTGGATCATCCATTTTCATTAAGCTTACAGAACTTTCCTTTGTTATAGTATTACCAGTTTTGGTTTTTCCTGTCATCAGAATCTTATAATTACCCTGAGTATTTTCACCTAAAATTGTTCTACCAGCAACAGAAGCACGGTCTGAAGTATATGGCCCATAATGCTGAGCAATTCCGTTTTCATCTGTAATATCTACAGCCCAACCATTAAGTAATTCATTGGCTCCTTCAACATTAAAGATTACATGGCTATCCAATGGATCGCGTTGTATATCTCTGATTTGAACTGGACGCAAAAACGGAGAAGCACTTCCACCTACTTGAAGCAATAATTCAGGAGAATTACTAGTAATATCAACTCGGCGATCGCCCTGACGTAATAAATCTAACTCTTTAGTTGCGCCGGGTTGTTCAGAAGGTACCATTGGTTTGTCTCTTCCTTCGGTAGTAATTCTTGCACCATCAATACCATATGTATTTACGATGTAAGATTTAATATTATCAGCCATTAATTTACCTTCTACTGGATTTTTATCAGAAGCTCCGGTTAATGTAATGCTAGTTTGCGGATTAGCTCTTAAGCGGTCTCCAGTGATATTTAAAATATTATGATACACATACATCTGCCTAGCAGAACGACCTGTATTCAGATTATTTGGTTGAGATTCTTGTAATTGGTCTTCTTTAAAAGAAGCAGCCTGAGACTGACTTAACATAACATATCGGCTAGGTACTTCTGAAGAACCCATATCAAAAAATACAGAGTTACGTAAAGGAAAAGTTTCTTTTACCTGACGCTGTAATGGAACCACTTTAGGTGCACGAACTGAGAAGTTAACTTCTTTTTCTGGAGCAGGTGTCATAATTGTAACAGGAGCAACAGCAGCTGCTTCGGGAACTGCTTTGGCTATTAATTTTTTACCCGTACCAAATTTCAAAGCAACACCTGTACGAATAGTGTAAACATTCCATGATTCAATACTACGCGGTGCTTGAATTAAATCGGTTTGAAAAGAAGCAAAAGGCGAAAGAGTCATTTGAGTTTCACTGGCTCTGTTAGAAAGTGGAAAATCAAAACCTAAACCAGCTTGAGCTTCAACTACCGTTTTACGAATATCGCTCCAATCATCATTTACATCAGTTTGCTTTGCTTGTTGATAAACGAATGATCTTGAAACATTAATTCCAATAGTTGGTCCTGCAAATACATAAAATGCATTCGAAAATGGTGCGATTCTAATACTTGGTTCAATAACAAAGTAACTAAGATTAGTAGATAAATTTGCTGGGCAATTACAAGGTGCAATTACTTGATCAAATCTTCCACCTCTGTTATCATAAGCCAGATTAAGCATCCATCCAAATACTTTATTAGGACGATATTCCATTAATAATGAACCATAAGGTTTAACCCCGTCACCTTTGTGGAAAGCGGTTGGCACACTAAACGAAGGTGTTAATTGCTGTGTAGTACCAACATATTTATTAAAATTAGCAGCGCCAGATATTCCAAACCACCACTTGGGTTGCACGCGTTGTGTTGTTTGTGCTTGAACAGATATTCCTGCTATCATCAATAAAAGAAACAGGAATACAGATGTTGGTTTTGGTGTAAGATTTTGTAACATAAAAAGCAATTTAAAAGATGAAAGTTTTTTAAAATGAATCACGCCGAAAGACGTGACTCATTTAGTTATATTGATTAGTTAGGAATATTGATGGTTGTATTTACCATAGTAACTGATGCTACTAAGGATATAGCCCTTCCGTTTAATACTGTTTGCACTGCAACTCCAGATGTAGAGAAAGTAACACCTGCTGTAGCAATAATGTTACCAGTCATAACTCCACCTCCAGCACCATTAATAGTGGCTGCACTACCTACATACCAGTAAACATTTTTAGCAAGTGCACCATTGATTAATTTAACACTTCTTGCGCCTGCAGGCCCTGCAATTCCAACTGTTAAACTAGTAGGTGCTTGGAAGAACCACTGAGCATTAGGATCGCCGTTTGCATCCAGTACAAGATCACCATTAGTAATTTTAAAAGTACCACCAGCAGATTTGTAAATACCAGGAGCTAGAGTTAATCCACCCAACTCACCAGCACCCGGATCTGAACCACCAGGTTTATTAGCAGGTGATATTGCTATATAAGCTGCGTTTGCATCTGCTAAAGCAACGGTTGCAGTGTTAAATTTAGTAGCTGTTCCTGGAAATGGTGGGGCTGAGAAAATACCACCTGTTACAAGCCCTTTATTACTTCCAGTTTCAGTATATACATCACCAGTTAATCCATCATGAAATCCAGTTATTAATGTGGCAGCAGCAGTTGTACCGATACCACCATTATTGATTACTGTATTAATTCCCTCATTGGTTATACCAGCATTTCCGCCAAAAGCACCAAAAAATGCAGCTGTTTTAAGAATATCAGCAGGTGGTGGAGGTACACTTGCAACAGTAGTAAAACTCCAAGTATAATCTGCAGCTAATGCATTACCAGTTGGATCTTTTGCGCCAGTTGTAATAGTAGCCGTGTATAAAGTATTTGCTGCTAAATTAGCATTTGGATTGAATGATGCTGTAGTGCCAGTATAAGTTATCACACCAGCAATTGGATTAACGCCCTGTTTTAACTGGAAGGTTAATACATTAATTGTATTTGGGTCCATTGCCCTACTGAAATTTGCTGTGATAGTTTTACTAATGATTACTCCTGTTGCATTTGGTAAAGGATCAGTAGAAGTTACCGTTGGAGGACCAACAGTTGTAAAGGTCCATGTATAATCTGCCGCTATAGCATTACCTGAAGGATCTTTTGCACCAGTTGTAATAGTAGCTGTATAAACTGTATTCGCAACTAAGTTGGCTGCTGGTGTAAACGTTGCAGTAGTGCCAGAATAAGTTACATTACCTGCAATCATATTTGCACCTTGCTTTAACTGAAAGGTTAATGCATTTATGGTAGTTGGATCCATCGCCCTACTGAAATTAGCAGAAAGTATTTTTGTAATAAGTACACCTGTTGCATTATTTGCAGGGTCAGTAGATGTTACGGTTGGAAGAGCACTTGTTGTAAATGTCCAAGTATAATCTGCTGCCAATGGATTACCTGATGGATCTTTTGCACCAGTTGTAATGGTAGCCGTATATAATCGATTGGCAGTAAGTGCAACATTTGGAGCAAAGCTTGCTGTTAATGCAGTATAACTAACTGTACCCAAAATTACGGTTGCACCATCTTTTAATAAAAACGTAGATGTATTGATCGTATTAGGATCCATTGGTTTATTAAAATTGGCTTTGATAATTTTATTTAATACCACATTGGTAGCACCCTGTGCAGGATCTGTTGAAGTAACAGCAGGAATTGAGTTTGTTGCAAATGACCAGTTATAATCAGCTGCCATCGAATTACCCGATAAGTCTTTTACGCCAGCAAGAATAACTGCTGTATAAACTGTATTTACCTCTAATGGTAATGTAGGTTTGAAGGAGATTGTGGTTCCAGAATAAGAATATACACCATCTAAAACTGTTGCTCCTTTCTTAACTTGAAAAGTATTTTTATTAAGTGTGGCCGGATTCATAGCAGTACTGAAACTTGCTGTGATTGTTTTGGTTAGAGGAACACTCAAATCTCCATTTGCTGGATCAGTTGCAACAACTACTGGAGCACTACCTGTAGTAAAACTCCATATATAATCTGCAGCAATTGAATTACCAGCTGAATCTTTAGCACCAGTTGTAATTGTAACAGTATATACTGTATTAACAGCTAGCATACCTATAGGTGTAAGTGATGCAGTTGTTCCGTTAAAACTATAAGTACCAGGTATATTCGTTGATCCTTGTTTTAATGTATACGTAAGAAGATTTAGGGTAGCATTATTCATTTTCTTGTTGAATGTTGCCGAAATCACTTTATTCAATGATACATTCAAATCTCCATTAGCTGGATCAGTTGATACTACAGCAGGAATTCCACCAGTTGAAAAACTCCAAGTATAATTGGTAGCAACTGCATTACCTGCTACATCTTTAGCACCAGTTGTAACTGTTCCAGTGTATACTGTATTTGGAGTAAGAGATGAAGTGGGTGTAAATACAATACTTGATCCACTGTAGGTAACAGCGCCAGGTACTAATGTGTTTCCTTGTTTTATAAAATAATTGGCAGCCACCATTGTTGTAGCATCCATCGGCGTGCTAAAAGTAGCTGAAATAGCTTTAGTTAAAATTACTTCAGAAGCTCCATTTGCAGGATCTGTGGATACAACAACAGGCGTATTACCTGTATTAAATGTCCAAACAAAATCTGCAATCATTGCATTTTTTGCAGGATCTTTTACTCCAGTTGTAACTGTACCTGTGTAAACCGTATTAGCTATCAATGGTGCAGATGGAGTAAATACTGCAGTAACACCAGAATAAGTCACAGTTCCTAAAACAAAATTGCTTCCTTGTTTTAGTTGAACAGTAGCTGTATTTATAGTAGCAGGGTCCATCGGTTCACTAAATACGATGGAGATTTTCTTATTGGTTACAACATTAATTGCACCCGCTGCAGGATCTGTAGAAACTACAGTAGGACAAATGCCTACTTTTCCTGTTTCTTCAACTACTTTTTTACATCCATAAATAAAAAAGGATAATAATATCATTATCATCCCGCTTGTTCTAAATATTTTTGATAGAAGTCCTTTTTGAATCTGGAATGTGAAAATTTTTCCAGGTGAAGTAAAATAGTTTTTCATAAACAGTTATTTAAATAATAATGTCTAAAGGTCACTCCATTAATTATTTAAAC
>JBKJQV010000253.1:0-3071 GCA_046593815.1 Sediminibacterium sp.
TATGGTTGCACCCACAACAGTACCAACTGTATGTGGCAACATGAGTCCCGGGCCCACTTCGCATCGTGCAGTGAACTCGATACCAAAGATAAATAAATTAAGCCATGTAAATATAGGGCTTAAGAACTTGAACCATTGAGAGAGATAAAAGTAGCGAGCTAGGCGAACAAATAAAACTGGAATAAAACGTGGATGCATTACCTTTAGCCAATTTGGCTTTATAGGTGCAAGTTCATTGATAGGCAATGTAAGCCTTAATAAGTCTGCCCTTAATAGCGTGAATAGCTCATGCAAACTCATTTATTTTTTACGCCGCTAATACTATTTCCCATCAATCCTTTAGCTGCAAGCTCATTTACAGAGCGTGTATAAGCAGCTTTATCTTCTACGGGCTCATCTAATGCCCAATTTAAAAAATTAGATAGGCCCTGCTTAAATGACACGTTCGGAATAAAGCCCAATAACTCATTAGTTAAAGAAACATCAGCAATATTGTGTCTAATATCGCCAACCCGGAAAGCTCCAGTAACTCCTATAGCGCTTTTACTGTTAAAAAACTTTTTGATTTCTTGTGCCACAGTCATCACGCTAGTAGCTTGTCCTGAACCGATATTCAGTGCCCCAACAAAATTGCCAGGATAATTTATACTTCGCACGGTTGCTTCAATCACATCATCTATGTAGACAAAATCTCGAGACTCTTCTCCATCCTCATAAATTTCGATGGGCTGGTTTTGCCGAGCTAAGTTTGAAAACACTGCCAAAATTCCGGTATAAGGATTTTTTAACGACTGCCCAGGACCATACACATTTTGATAACGTAAACCAAACCCATTAATGCCTCGGGTGCGGGCAAACATTAGAACCGCTTGTTCCTGTACTTGCTTAGTTAAACCATACATTGATATAGGCTTAAACGGCGCCTGTTCTGATGTGGGCAACATTGATACCTGAGCGCCACACTGAGGACAAGTTGGTTCAAACTTCCCGTCTACCATTTCTTCATACATACGTTGGTCTGGATAAACAGTATTGTGAACTACACATTGATATGCACCTTCACCATAAATAGCGCGACTAGATGCTACAACAATTGAACGTACATTTTTTGCACAATTGTCATTTTGTAACAAATCAAGTAGTGTTGCCGTTCCTTGCACGTTTACACTAAAGTATCGGTCAATTTCATACATTGATTGCCCAGTGCCTGTTTCTGCGGCAAGATGCACCACAGCATCTACATCCGACAAGGCAACCCTCATTGCTTCACGATCTCTTATATCTGCTTTAATGAGATCAACCTTGCCAGCTAAAGAAGCAGGCAGTGTGTCATTAGCATGAATTTGCGGATGAAATGAATCTAAGACTCTAACTGAGAATCCCATTTCTAACAAACGCGTAGTTAGATGTTGGCCAATGAATCCAGCACCCCCAGTTATTAATATTGATTTACTCACCAAATACCAACCTATGAAAATTAAAACTAATCGCCAATAACTCTCTCTTGATTTCTGATTGATGATAACTGTGGTAATAATCGCATCAAAGCAAAATATCTTAGAGGGCCAAGTATCCTTAAAATGATACGGAGTATGAAATAAATGATTTTCAACTGTAGTGCATAATCATCCATATTTTTAAAATTTTGACGCTGTTTAGGCAACAGTTTTTTAGAAACCAAGCCTTTTCTCTCGCCAAACAACCTGACTGTAGAACTACTATCAAATGGGTTCGTTACATCTTCAAAACGCTTTTGAACAGATGCATAAAACCTACGCATTGCTGGAGTTACATAAACACCATCATCAAAAAAATCAAAATCATATGAATTGGTCAAATAATTCTCTGTATCTTGTTTCTTAAGTCTTTCTGCATACTCTTGGTACAACTCTAAAATATCTACCCTATCACCAGGCAAAAACCTATTTTGCTTAGATGCTATTGCATCTGGTTTTTCAGTATCAAAAGAAGAAAAGTGAATAAAGTACAACGGAGAAAAATCGTTCACAAACCAACGTCCCTCTTTCTTGATCAAGAAACGCTCATGCAAATTCCAAAACGACAGATTTAAACCAAGTTCCCTCATAATTTTAGTTGTTGGAAAGTAAGAAGGAACCAAATCTATCCATTTTTGATCAACTGCCAAGCCTAACTGTGGTTCATAAAAACCAAATTTTAAACATCTTGATGACCACCAATCCAAAAAACTAAAAGCTTCATCGCAACTCGAAACACCAATAAAACCTAAGTTATATGCACCAAATTTTAAAAAATCAATATCGTTAGGATGCTTACCATCTAAAATTGGGCTCAAAGAATGAGGAGTAATTGTAATAGCATGATTATCTAAAGCATCAAAAACCGGGGCAAGATAATCAAAAACTTGCATATCTGGGTCAATATATAAAACCTTATTATATTTTTCTAACAAAAATCGTAATGCCGTAGGCTTAACATTTGTACTAAATTCAATCACATCATAGGTAAACGCATGTTTGTATAAATCTTTAATTCCTAGCTCTTCTACCCAAATTAAATTGTAATCAGCGTGTCTTTTTGCAAAGTCATCATCTTTGCGATCCATGATTACAATATAAAAAGAATGATCTGGATGAAACTCAAGATAAGTCTGTTGTAATACTTTTGCTTTTGCAAAATAATTTTTTGCACATATGGTTAGTGTTGCAATCGAGTTATTCATATCCATTCAGTTCGTAGTTAAGTCATTCCATTACAAAAAACGTTTAGTTATTGTGAGACTAATGAGTAATAAAATTCTTAATAATAGATAACTAAAGCTTAACAATATCAAGAGTTGGTAAAGGAAAAACCAAAGTACAACCACTGTAATTTTCTTGCTTTTCAAAAAAAGCCCTAAAATGCCATGGCAAAACAATTAAATAATCTGGTTTTTTAGCAAGTAAATCAGTTTCATCAACTATCGGAATCCATGTACCTGGAGTATAGCAACCATACTTTTCAGCATTCACTTCACCTACAAAATCAATCTGGGTATCTGTCACATTACAATACTGAAGAATAACGTTGCCTTTGGTAGAGGCTCCGAGAGC
>JBKJQV010000205.1:0-4780 GCA_046593815.1 Sediminibacterium sp.
CAATTAATGCTGCTAATAATAAAATAGATATTACTTCAAATGGTAATGCGTATCCGCTCTTATCTACATCCATCATCTGAGTACCAATATTAAAAACCGTAGGAGAAACAGGAGGTACAGATGATTGCACAAAATTATGTTGAAACACTTGTAATATGGTTAATGCGAAACCACAAAAAACTGCTACTCCTGAAAATAAAGTTCTATTTAGTTTTTGCTTGGGTAATTCTTCACCTGTTTGTTGGGTTAAAAAAATTGAAAAAATAATTAATACAATTATACCGCCAACATAAACTACAATTTGAACAGCAGCTATAAAATCATAAGAGAGCCAAAAATAAAATCCAGCAATCCCTATCAGAGTGAACAATAAAAAAATGGCTGCTCTAAATATTTGTCTTGTTGTTACTGCAAGCATACCAAACACTAAGGTAAAAGCAGCTAGTAAATAAAATAATATCGTAGATCCGCTCATCATTCTACTCCATCCATAATTTTAGACCCAGGGTTATTTAATATTTTGGTTAATTCGCTTCTATTGTAAACACTGTGCTCAAATGTTTGTGCCATTTTTATTGCATCAGACGGGCAAGCAACAATGCATAAATTACACATAGTACAAAGCTCTAAGTGGTAAACTAATTTATCAATTGCTTTCTTCTTTTTACCCTCGGCATTTACTTCAAATTTAGTGATCACTTTTATAGTACCATTCGGGCAAGCAATTTCACAAGCAGTACAACCTGTGCATCTATGCTCATTGCTTGAATCATGTGGCATAACAACTTCGCCTTTAAACCTTTCTGGCAATTGAAGTGTATCTCTATTATCAGGATATTCTTGAGTTATTATTTCTTTGTGATGAGTAAAATAATACCCTGTTCGGCGCATCCCTACCATAAGCGATTTAATCGCACCATACACCTCTTTAAAATAATCCTTTATAAACATAAATGCTTTTTAAAAGTACCAACCCAATATTGCAATAGCTGTCATTAACAACAAATTAAACATACTTATTGGTAATAAATATTTCCATTCTAAATTTAATAATTGATCAATCCTTAAACGAGGGAACGTCCACCTAAACCACATAATTAAAAAAATCAAGAAAAAAGTTTTTCCAAAAAACCAAACACTAGATGGAATAAAATCCATCACATGATTAAATCCTTGCCAATTACCAATATGTAATGGCATCCAACCTCCTAGGAATAGTGTTGCGCCTATAGCACATACAATAAATACGTTTACATATTCAGATAAAAAGAATAAAGCGAATTTCATTCCAGAATATTCGGTGTGGAAGCCTGCAGTTAACTCAGATTCCGCTTCAGCTAAATCGAAAGGAGCTCTATTAGTTTCGGCAGTAACTGCAATCATAAAAATTACAAATGCAATGATTGCAGGAATATGGCCTTTAAAAATCCACCAACCATTGGATTGAGATTGAACAATTTCAGAAATTTGTAGACTACCCGTTAAAACTATTATACTTAAAATTGCAAAACCGGCAGACAATTCATAACTAACAATTTGCGCCCCACTTCGCATAGCTCCAAGTAATGAATATTTATTGTTACTCGACCATCCCGCCATTAAAATGCTAATCACCATAATGGAGGAAACAGAAGAAATATAAAGTACACCAATATTTAAATCCCATAATTGAAAGTCTTTTGCAAAAGCAATGGGCGCCATTAAAAGCATGGCTACAATTATTGCAACGAAAGGGGCAAGATTAAATAAGAATTTATCTGCTCCATCTGGAGTTAATCCTTCTTTTACCAATAATTTAATAGTATCTGCCATAGATTGCATTAATCCAAATGGTCCAACCCTATTGGGTCCCAATCGAATTTGCATCCAAGCAGCTACTCTTCTTTCCATCAATACAAGTACCAATCCCAAAACAGCAAATAAGCTAATTACTGCTATGCCTGCAATTAGCATTTCTATTGCAATTGTAATAGTTGAGTTGAACGTTGAGTTCAACCAAACATGAATTGAATTTGCTATTTTGCTTAAGCTCCACATATTATCTATCTATATCAGGTATTACTAAATCAAGTGTTCCCATTATCGCAATTAAATCACCTAGCTTACTTCCACTTGCTATATGATTTAAAACAGAAAGATTTGAAAACCCTGGTGATCTAAATTTAATTCTATAAGGTGTAGTGCCACCTTCACTTACAATATAAACTCCCAATTCACCTCTAGCAGTTTCAACTCTTGTATAAAATTCTCCTTTGGGTAATTTTAAAACCGCTTTTGTTTTAGCCTGAAAATCGCCTTCTGGAATATTGTCAATTAATTGCTCAATTATCTTAATTGATTGTTGCATTTCTCTAATGCGAACCAAATACCTCGAAAAAGAATCGCCACCGGTTTCTAACACTTCATCAAATTGAATTTGCTTATAAATTTCGTAGGGATATATTTTTCTGATATCACAACTTACCCCACTTCCTCTGGCAGTTGGACCTGTACATCCATATGAAATAGCATCTTCAGGAGATAAGTAACCTATATTTTTCATTCGATTTTGAAAAATGATATTGCCAGTTACCATTTCATCATACTCGTGAATTTTGCTTTTATATAGAGAAATAAAATTTTTTACTCTTTGCTGAAAATTTGGATGAATGTCTTGCATTACACCACCTGGTACTATATAATTCATTGTAAGTCTGGCACCACAAGTTTCCTCCATAATATCATTAATGCTTTCTCTTTCTCTAAATGCATGAAAGAATGGAGTAAACGCGCCAAGATCCATTGCCATTGCTCCCCACCAAAGTTCATGAGATGCTATTCTTGTTAGTTCATCCATTAAAACCCTAATAACCTGAGCCCGTGGGGGGATTTCAATTTGCATTCCTTTCTCAATACAAAGTGCGCAAGCGTGATTATTAATATGAGAAGAAAGATAATCCATTCTACTGGTTACATAAATGAACTGACGATAAGTAAGGCTTTCACACATTTTTTCGATAGAGCGATGGATGAAACCCAAATGTGGTTCTATATTTTTTATAGTCTCCCCATTCAGTGTAATTACTAGATGTAAAACTCCGTGAGTAGCAGGATGTTGAGGTCCTACATTTATTATTAAATCGCCTTCTGTTGTTCTACCTAATTCTTCAACCATATTACAATTTGATCATATTAATAGGATCTTCGAAATCTTTTCTTAAAGGGTTTTTCCCTTCCCAACCATCTGGCAAAATTAATAACCTCAGGTCGGGGTGATTTAAAAAATTAACACCAAATAATTCATATACTTCTCTTTCATGAAAATTGGCAGTTCTCCAAATAGCAGCAACTGATTCTATATCGGGTTGCTGTCTATTTAAATCAATTTTAATAACAATATTATGTCTGTAAGTAGTAGAAGTTAAATGATATACCATTGTTAAATGAGCCTTCCAATCAATACATGTTAGGCAAAACAAAAAATCAAAATTTAATTCAATATCATACCTCAAATGATGAGCAAAATTAAGCCAATCATTCGCCTCAACTTTTATGTTCAACCATTCACCAGCTTCATCAAATGATGCAGTAGAAATTAAATTGGTAATCCTATATTTTAATGCCTCAACTTCCATTTATATTTCTACTTTATTTTTTAAGCGTTGCCAGCTTCCCTAATTTGCTCTCTTGTTAAACCAGTTTTAATTTTTTGTTGTAACGACATTAATGCATGAATTAATGCTTCTGGTCTAGGTGGACAACCAGCAACATACACATCAACAGGAATAATATGATCAGCACCTTTAACTACAGAATAGGTATTATAAAAAAAAGGGCCCCCACTTATAGCGCATGCACCCATAGCAATTACATATTTAGGATCGGCCATTTGATCATATAATCTTTTTAAAACTGGTGCCATTTTATTTACAATTGTTCCAGCTATAATAATAACATCTGCCTGACGAGGTGAAGCTCTAGCAACTTCAAAACCAAAACGAGAAAAATCGTATTTAGCCCCAGCTACCGACATATATTCTATGCCACAACAGCTTGTAGCAAAAGTTAATGGCCAAAGTGAATTAGACCTAGCCCAATTAATTATATCATCAAGTTTACTTAACACTACTCCACCACCAGGTAGTTCATGAACTTGTCCGGGGAAATCAATAGCGGTTTTATTTTGTTGAATCATTACTAGAATATATTAGATCCATTTTAATGCACCTTTTTTGTGTGCATATAAAAATCCCATGAAAAGAATAAAAAAGAAAATAACAATTTCAAAAAAGGCAAGCCATCCAACACTTTTCGCTACAACTGCCCAAGGATATAAAAAGATAAGCTCAACATCAAAAAGAAGAAATATCAATGCAAACAAATAATAGCCCACATTTAGCTGTACCCAAGTTTTACCTTTTGTAGGAATACCACACTCATAAGGTTCTCCTTTTTGTGGGTTGGTAGTAGGTTTAATAATTAATTTTGAAATAAGAATAGCTATGCCAGAAAAAGCAATCGCGGCGATAATCAGTACAATGAGCGAAGAAGGACCCATACGCAAACTAATTTTTACGAATATAAGCACTAAATGATTAAAATAATGGTAGAAGTATTACCCAATTTTATTCACAAAAAATTAGCTGTGTAAAGTAAAAAAGTAACTAATGAGAAATGATTGATTAAATCGATTAAATAAGTTGTTTCCAAAAAGGAGTTTTGATTTTAGTAGATGGACAAGATTTAGCTAAATCTTTAAAGCTATCAATTAAGGAAACTTTAGTCCAATCAGGCAGTCCTT
>JBKJQV010000338.1:0-3874 GCA_046593815.1 Sediminibacterium sp.
TGAAGACTATCAAAATAACGATGATGAATCTGATAGAAATAATGCAGTTGAAGATTATAAAAAAAGTAAGGAAGAATTAAAAAAAGAATATGAGCGAAAAAAGAAAGAAGCAGATGATTTAAAGAAGGAATTAGATAAACCAGTTGATAGTACTCGTTATCGTTACCAAAAAGTAACTTATGTAGAGCCAACTAATAGTAAATTAAAATATACTAAAACTGAAAAATCGGAGCCGCTCGATTTAGTATCGGAAGGTAGCAGAATTTCTCTCTTGTATTTACAATCTTAGAATTCGGTTGGAATAGGTTGGAAAAAGAACCTCGTCTCTTGGTTGGGATGGGGTTCTTGCGTATTTTTACCGCTCTAATTAATTTTTGATATGAAGAATACTCCCTTTACACAAAAGCATATAGCTCTTGGCGCTAAGATGGCCGAATTTGCAGGATACAATATGCCGATTAGTTATACAGGCATTAATGATGAACATGCAGCAGTAAGAAAAAATGCCGGTATTTTTGATGTTAGCCATATGGGTGAGTTTATGCTTAAGGGAGAAAACGCTCTCGATCTAATACAGAGAGTTACTTCAAATGATGCTTCAAAAATTACTAACGGTCAAGCTCAATATAGTTGTCTTCCTAATAATGAGGGTGGCATTGTAGATGATTTAATTGTGTATTGCATTGAACAGAACAAAACTTATATGCTAGTTGTAAATGCATCTAACATTGAAAAAGATTGGAATTGGATCGTTAAACACAATACCAAAAATGTGGAGATGCAAAATATCAGCGAAAAAACTTGTTTGCTAGCTATTCAAGGACCTAACGCTACTAAAATATTGCAGGCTTTAACAGATATAGATATCATGAACCTCAAATACTACACTTTTGTGAGAGGAAAATTTGCTGGAGTAGAAAACGTTGTGATAAGTGCAACAGGTTATACTGGTTCAGGAGGTGTAGAAATTTATTTTGAAGATGCAAATGAAGCAGCAGATAAAATTTGGGATGCCATTTTTGAAGTGGGTGGGCCGCAAGGTTTAAAACCTATTGGACTAGGTGCACGCGATACACTTCGTTTAGAAATGGGGTATTGTTTATATGGCAATGATATTGATGATACAACATCTCCTTTAGAAGGTGGGCTGGGATGGATTACTAAATTCACTAAAGAATTTACCAATAGCAAAGCATTAGCAGAACAAAAAGCTGTAGGTGTTACTCGCAAATTAGTTGGTTTTGAAATGTTGGAGCGAGGTATTCCAAGACATGATTATTTAATTAAAGATGTTAAAGGCAATACCATAGGAAAAGTTACCAGCGGAACTCAAGCACCATCACTCAATAAAGCCATAGGCCTAGGCTATATAGAAACTGCTCATGCAAGTATTGATAGTGATGTTTTTATCGATATTAGAAATACATTGGTAAAAGCAAAAGTTGTAAAAGCCCCTTTTACAAATTAGATTTTCCGATTTCGGAAAGCTGTTTTAATGTACTTTACTAGTTTTGGTAAATAACAATAAGTATTATTTATATGAGTAATGTTTCAAAGAATATGCGCATTTATCATCGTTATTTAGGTTTTTTCTTGGCAGGAATCATGGCCATTTATTCAATAAGTGGAATAATATTGATTTTTAGAGATACTCCCTATTTTAAAAGAGATGTACAAAAAGTTATAACCTTAAAACCGAACTTGAATAAAGATTCAATAGGGCCGGCTATTAAAATTAAGAATTTAAAAATAACCAAAGTAGAAGGGAATATCATTTCATTTGAACAAGGCTCTTACAATTTAAAAACAGGCGTAGCAGATTATACAGTAAAAGAATTACCTTATATCATTAGTAAAATGACATCTTTTCATAAAGCAAGTGTTAAACAACCGCTTTACTATTTTAATATTTTCTTTGGTTGCTCCTTATTATTTTTTGTAGTATCCTCATTTTGGATGTTTATGCCTAGTACCTCAATTTTTAAAAAAGGATTGTATTTTACAATTGCAGGAGTAGTATTAAGCCTGCTATTATTGTTTGTTTAAGAAAAAGAGAAAGTTCCCTTTTGAATACATACACACTATTCTTTAGTTCATTTCGTTTAGAGTAGGATGAAAAAGTTTATTGTATTTTTTTGTTTATTTATTTTAGTACTAAGTTCTTGTAGTAAGAGAACCAATCCATCAAGATCATCCTCAAATAGATCTGGTTCTGAAACTGGTTATGCTTCATATTATGGAAATGAATTTAATGGGCGTAAAACAGCTAGTGGTGAAATTTTTCATCAATCAAGTTTAACAGCAGCGCACAGGAAACTAGCATTTGGCACCAAAGTAAAAGTGACCAACTTAGCCAATGGAAAATCTGTAACTGTTAGAGTAAATGATCGTGGGCCATTTGTAGCTAACAGAATTATAGATCTAAGTAAATCGGCTGCAAATAAAATTGATATGGTTGGCGCTGGTGTTGCTAAGGTGAAGATTAAGTATTAGTCCAACACTTTATTTCTACCTTTAGTACATGAACATTGCTGATCAATTCAAACTCATATTCGAACCTGAACTGATAAAGGAGTTGGAAGCCAAAGCAAAACATATTTCAGCTAAAGAAGGTGATATAATTATAGACATAGGTCAAATAGTACGCGCAATACCAATTGTTCTTACTGGCACACTAAAAATTTCTAGAATAGATGAAAACGGACATGAAATTTTACTGTATTATGTTAGTCCCAAAGAAAGTTGTGCCATGTCTTTCACGTGTTGCATGCAACAATTTCCAAGTGAAATAAAAGCAGTTGCAGAAGAAGATGTTGAGTTTCTTACAATTCCAATATCAACAATGGATGAGTGGATGATGAAATACACAACATGGAAAAGTTTTGTAATGACAACTATTCGTAACCGTTTTAATGAATTGCTAAAAACGATTGACCAAATTGCATTTCAAAAATTAGATGAACGATTAATACATTACCTCAAAGAAAAATCCAAAGCTACAGGATCTTCACTAATCAATCTTTCACACGAGCAGATTGCTAATGAAATGGCAAGTTCCCGTGAAGTTATATCGCGTCTACTAAAAAAACTAGAGAACGACAATAAATTATTACTCTACAGAAATCAAATCAAATTGTTAAGAGAATTATGATTAGTAAGAATTGTGACTATAGTCACAGTCTAATTTATTCCTTTATGAGACTTTTGCAAAGGAATAAATCAATCATCAAAAATCATACACAATGAATCACGAAATTGAAACTCAATGGATGGGAAAAATGCAGTTCAATACATTAGTAAACGGACATACTATTGTAATGGATGCTCCTGAAAGAGTTGGTGGAGAAGATAATGGACCGATTCCAAAACCGTTTGTATTAACTGCCTTATCTGGTTGTACAGGAATGGATATAGTTGCTATTCTTCATAAATCACAAAAAGAAGTGCAAGATTTTAGCATGAAAGTAATTGGAGAAATAAGTAAAAGGGCTCCGATTGAGTATACTGCTATTCATGTATTTTATGATTTTAAAGGAGTGGAAGAAAATAAGCAAGCTGCCTTAAATGCCGTAAACGACTCGCAGGAAAAATATTGCGGAGTAAGCCATATGCTTAAAAAAATACTACCTGTAACTTGGGAAGTGAATTTCAATGGAAAACAAATTTTTAATAACGCAAATGAAGCTGTAGCTCAACTTAATTAAAAATAAAACAATATTAAAATAAATAAAATGAGGCAATTACTAAAAAACATATTCGGTTTAGGTTCAACAGTAAACTACAAAGATCTTTTAAAAAATGGTGCTCTGATAATTGATGTGAGAACAAAAGAAGAATATGCACAAGGGCACTTACAAAATGCTCAAAATATCGA
>JBKJQV010000075.1:0-3066 GCA_046593815.1 Sediminibacterium sp.
GTTGATGCCGATCGACCCCAATCATCTCGGTCAACTATAACTAATATTGTTGATGCCGATAGACCCCAATTATCTCGGTCAACTATAGCTAATATTGTTGATGCCGATGAAAACAAAAATGAACAATTATGGCATAACAGATGCGGTCATTTATCCGTTCAAACAATTAGAAAATTAACTGATAAATCCAATAATCCAAACAATAATAAAGTGATTGGTTTAAATGGCTTCAGTAATACTAATACAGCATCAATTCATGACAATAAATGTGAATCTTGTCTAATAGGTAAATCAAAACGAAAGCCTTTCTCTGATAAATCCTCTGCTCCGCCTGTTCCATCAATAATGGACAAAATGGTTAGTGATCTATGTGGACCAATTAAAGGAAAATCAACTAATGATAACGCTGAAATAGAGATTGAAACATTTGGTCAAAATAAATATCTACTACTTACTGTTGACATTTACTCTGGAAAATATTTTGGCTCTTTATTAAAACTGAAATCAGAAACAATCGATCATATTATTCCTCTAGTTAAACGATTACAGAATTCAACGGAAAGAAAATTAAAAGTATTTCATTCTGATGGTGGTGGTGAATATGAATCTACAGCATTATCAAACTATTTCCAAGACAATGGCACTATTCAAACATTTACTACTCCCCACACTCCACAACATAACGGAACTGCAGAGCGCGCTATGCGAACATTATTTGAAATGGTTCGTTCTATGTTAGCACATGCTAAATTACCATTTACCTTCTGGGGGGCAGCAATTCTTACAGCTATTTATATTAGAAACAGAATTATACCTATTCGTGACACAAATAAAACATCAGAGGAATTATTCAGTAACACTAAACCTATAATAAAACATTTTAAAGTATTTGGTTGTAACGCATATGTTTTTCAGCATGATCGAACTAAATTAGAAGATAAAGCTAAACCTGGCATTATGATCGGTTATGACGATCAATTATATTATTATAGAATATTCATGTGCGATACACAATCAGTTATTGTTAGTAGAGATGTGGATTTTAATGAGAATTTATTTACACATGCAGCACACATAAATGAATATCATATATTCACAGATCAGCCTAATTATCAATCAATGAATGATTATCGATACTCTGACGCAGATGATGAGGATTATGTTGATACTGAATCAGTAGTTAATGCAACTAAAGAACCTCCTCATCAGAGTGATATTAATTCACCAGCTAATACTAATAATGTAGAAGTAGAAGATAATGAAATTTATTCTGAAAACGATTCTAATGATATTAATCATGTTGAATTCGATTTAACTCGTAATATCAATTATAACGATAACGAGTTTAAACAAATTCAGGAGGCGAAATCAAATATTAATATACAATCTTCTATTCATAATATTCCCTCAACTGTTCCAATTATACGAACTTCAAATAGACTTAACTCTAATCAAATTCAATTAAATAATTCAAATAATAGTAATCGATCTCTTAATAATAGAATTATAATACCAAAGGATAGAGCAAAATATTATGCTGATCCACTTCATCCTACATTTGAAGAACAGATACTAGATCAATCAAGACAATTAGAGGAATTAAATGTAATACATAATAACAATAATAATAATGATTGGAATAATTGTGATACAGGAATACGACAATCTAATCGAATAACCAGAGTACCTAGTAATTCGGATTCAATCGATACTGATATGCTGTCATCTCATGATAATCAATTTATATTTGGTGATCATGCTCAATCACGATATGCTAATACAGCTTCACCTATATACGCAATGCATGTGGCTCAAGAATTTCTTGATAACATTTATGAACCAACAAATTATAATAGCGCAATTAATTGTCGTGATCGTGATGACTGGATTCAAGCAATGGAATCAGAACATAAATCACTAATCGATAATAACACATGGATTTTAGTTGAATTACCTAAAGGTAGAAAATCAATTAAATGTAAGTGGGTTTATAAAATCAAATTAGACAGCGATGGTAACATTGATAGATATAAAGCTCGATTTGTTGCTAAAGGTTTTACACAACAGTATGGAATTGATTATCAAGAAACATTTGCTCCAGTTATGAAATACACTACTTTTAGAATTCTATTAGCTATTGCATGTATTAGAGACTATGAAATCAAACAATTCGATGTTGAAAATGCATTTCTCAATGCAATGATTGATGAAGAAATATATGTTGAACAACCTCAAGGATTTCAAATTAAGGGTAAAGAACATTTAGTGTGTAAATTAATTAAATCATTATATGGATTAAAACAAGCCTCTCATGAATGGAATCATAATGTTGATAATCGAATAGTTAATGAACTAGGTTACACTAGAAGTATCAATGATCAATGTGTTTATATTAAACAGAGTCGTACTAATCAACCTATGTTGTTAGGATTATTTGTTGACGATATTATCTCTATATATTCAAAGCTAGATGAAGCTGAATGGAATGAATATAAAATTATAATACAATCAATTTATAAAATTAAAGATTTAGGTGACGCTGAATGGATATTAAAAATGAGAGTCATTCGAGACCGAAATAATCGAACATTAACTTTAGATCAAGAGGCATATATTAATAGAATTATAAATAAATTTAATATGTCCAATAGTGGTACTAGTTTTGTTCCTGCATCAACTTCTGTTATATTATCTAAAAAGCAATGCCCTAAAACAATTGAAGAATTAGAAGAAATGAAATCAAAACCTTATTTAGAGGCGATAGGTTCATTATTATATGCTTCATTATCAACTAGATTAGATATTTCTTATATAGTGGCTTTATTAGCTCGATACAATTCTAATCCAGGTAAAGCTCACTGGGATGCAACTAAACAAATATTTAAATATTTAAAATTATATAACAAATTAAAATTACTATTTAAAGCTGTTAAAAATAAATCATCTAAAGAATTACGTATTAGTGCATACTGTGATAGTGATTGGGCCGGTGATAAAGATGAACGAAAATCTACATCTGGTTGGATAATTAAATTAGATGAATGTACTATTGCTTGGTCATCCAAG
>JBKJQV010000211.1:0-2940 GCA_046593815.1 Sediminibacterium sp.
TTGGAAGAACTGGTTTAACAGAAGACATTGCCAAAGCTGTTGCATTTTTATGCAGCCAAGAAGCTTCCTATATAACTGGCGAAGCTATGAACGTTAGCGGAGGTGAAGAATACCATTGATTAAATATTATCCAATTAGGTATGCATAAATTAGGAATTGATATTGGTGGCACATTTACTGATCTGGTTTTGCTAGATCAAAAAAATCATCTATTGTATTTTGGCAAAACACTAACAACATATCCTGATCCTACTCTTGGTATTTTAAACGGGGTTAATGAATTACTTACTCAACATGGAAAGTTCATAAATGATGTAAACACATTAATTCATGGCACCACTTTAGTTACTAATGCAATAATAGAAAGAAAAGGTGCGGCAACTGCTTTACTTACTACAAAAGGCTTTGAAGACGTTTTAGAAATTGGGCGGGAAATGCGCTACGATATTTACGATGTCTTTATAACAATGCCCAAACCATTGGTATCAAAGGAATTCAGAAAGGGTGTTCTAGAAAGAACTGATAAATCAGGGAAAATTTTAACCAAACTGGATCTTGCTGCAACTGAAAAAACAATACAAGGGTTACAAAAAAAAGGAACTCAATCAGTTGCTGTTTCATTGCTTCATTCTTATGCTAATACCCAACATGAAAAACAAATTGGAGCGCTCTTACAAAAAAAATTTCCTACACTAACATATTCTCTTAGTTGTGAAGTAATGCCAGAAATTAGAGAATATGAACGCAGCAGTGCCACAGTAATAAATGCTTATGTTCAACCGCTTACAGGTAACTATCTAAAAAATCTTCGTGGGCAATTAAATGAATTAGGTTTTACAGGAATTATTCATATCATGAATTCTGCTGGAAGACTTACAACTATAGAAGGCGCAAGAAAATTTCCAGTACAATTATTAGAAAGTGGTCCTGCAGGAGGTACAATGGCAGGCGTATTTTTTGGAAAATTATTAGGTAAGAAAGATTTGATTGCTTTTGATATGGGCGGTACTACTGCAAAAGCTTCCATGATTAGAAATAATTTACCTGAAATTACTAACCACTTTGAAGCAGCTAGAGAAAAAAGATTTAAAAAAGGTAGCGGACTTCCTGTTAGAATTCCTGTAATAGACATGATCGAAATTGGTGCAGGTGGCGGAAGTATTGCTCACTTAAATAAATTAGGATTGTTAACTGTTGGACCAGAAAGCGCTTCATCTTCACCCGGACCAGCATGTTATAATAGAGGTGGCGAAAATCCAACAGTAACAGATGCTGATTTAATATTAGGCTTTTTAAATGAAGACTACTTTTTGGGTGGTACCATGAAACTTCATAAGGATAAAGCTATACTAGCAATGAAGAAAAAAATTGCAGATCCACTAAAAATATCTGTTGAAGAAGCTGCTTGGGGAATTCATAGGATTGTAAATGAAAATATGGCCAATGCAGCTCGTGTTCATATTATCGAAAAAGGATTAGATCCTCGATTTTTTAGTATGTTGGCTTTTGGTGGGGCTGGTCCTGTTCATGCTTTTAATGTTGCACGTTTAATGAATTCTCCACAGCTTATTATTCCAAGTGGAGCTGGTGTATTAAGTGCATTAGGTTTTTTAGTTAGTCCTGTAGCTACAGAAGAAATTACTAGTTATATCAGTAGAATTGATCAAATGGATTGGAAAAAAGTAAACAGCATCCTTAAAGAAATGGAAAAAAAGGGGGTCGACTTTATTCTAAAAGCTGGAATAAAAAAGAAAGATGCTACAATTAGCATTGTTGCTGATATGCGCTATACTGGGCAGGGTCATGAAATAACAGTAAAAATTCCATATAAAAAACTTTCAACAACTTCAATAGCTGAAATTGAATTGAACTTTACTAATGAATACCGTTTAAGATATGGAAGAGATATAAATAATATTCCAATAGAAACTGTAACCTGGAGAGTTTTAGTAAGTGGACCTTTCCCAGCTTTAATACCAAAACAATCTATTCTTGGGCAACACAAGCAAATGCTTAAAGGAAATAGAAAAGTATTTTGGGGTAGTAAATATGAAAATACTCCAGTTTACGACAGATACAGCATGCCATTAAATAAAAAAATAAATGGTCCCTGTATAATCGAAGAATTCGAAAGCACAACAGTAGTTGGTCACAATAGCTACGTAATAATAGACCCTTATAAAAACATAATAATCAACATGCAATATTAATTTATGAAAAAATTAGCATTCGTTTTATTATTCATTCCATTTTTGGTATTTTCTCAAGAAAATTTATCTGGAAAAGAAATATTAAAACTTGCAACCGCAGCAGCTGGTGGTAATTTATGGCAACAACCACAAACGCTTCAATTAAATGGTGATGCTACTTTCACACCCTATGGCAGAACTAACCCCGAAGAATCAATTCATTTTGATACATATAAAATGTTTCGCGTTTTTCCTGCTATTAATAATGCTGCTCGAACTGCAAATGGGAAAATAAGATTCGATGCTAAAAGCGGTGATTATAATTATATGCAACTAATATATGACGGAAATAAAACGTTGAATTATTTGAGTGATAAAGCAAAACCATATCAGAAGTATTTTTCATGGAGTAATAATTTTGGCTTTAGCATCATTCGCTTTGCAGAAAGCGATTCTTTTAAAGTTGAAAGATTAACCGACGATCAAATTGAAGGCCATCCCTGTTATACTGTACAAATTACTGACCCAAAAAAAATGATCACTTCGTTTAGCATCGATCAACAATCATACTTTATAAGAAGTGTAGCCTTTATTACAGATATTGGATATCATCATAGAATCTATTCTGATTTTGAAAAATTATTTCCTATTAATTCATCGAATAATAGTAAAGAGTTTTTTATTCAACCACGGAGATTGAGAATTTATTTTGATGGAATAAAATGGATGGATATTAATTGGAGAAAAAATA
>JBKJQV010000008.1:0-3010 GCA_046593815.1 Sediminibacterium sp.
CACCATATACGGCGCTGCCAAATGTCTTTACAAGCATAAAATTGGATGATTAATCCGCAGAACAAATAATAGTCCTCTCACGGGGGTTAAATAATGGAGAGGTTACAAACAAGATGAAATTAATGATTATTTTGGAAAAGTAGAAGTGTTTGGATGAAAATATTGCCAAGAATGCCAAAATTCTTGGTATGATTGAATATGTTTTAATTGCATTCCTTTTAATTTTCCATCAATACATTTTCCATTGCGAAGCCAAATTGATTGAGTTTGTAAGTCTTTTATTTTTGTTGAATCTGCTGTCTTTGTAAATTGAAGAATCTGATTATTGATCAAACTTTCTAAAGCATAAAAGGTTTTTTCATTTGGCTCAACTGTAATTAAAACAGGTGTTTCCTGAATCGCGTCATTAATTAAAGTTTGCTTTACTAAAAAATTCCAATCATAAGCTTTGCTATTTCCATTTAAGTTTATACCAATAATCCAAGATTTAAACTTCCAAGATCCTGAATCTCTTTTTTCTAACGAACTTTTAATAATTCCATCGTCAAAACCTTTGAGTTTAGCATATTTTGGTTTAAAATTAGAATCAGGTTGTAAAATAGTTGTTTCGGGATGAAGTTGAATCCAATCGCCAAGTTGTATTTGTTGTGATGGAATTTCAATTAATTGTTTGCCTTTTAATTTTCCAGTTATTGCTGTACCAGTTGCTTGCTGCCACCAGCTTTTGGTAATACTATCTTCAAACATTGCATTAAAATGATCCATACCTACAAGTCTAAATTGTTGTGGTATGCCATTTATTTTTGGACTATAAATTCTTCCAGTTCTACAAACGGTGCAATAGGTAACTAATATTGGCTGACCATCAATAGTATCTTTAATCTGATGATGATATCCAATAATATCAACAGGGTAGGCTTTTGCTTTTCCATTCATTGTGAGTGCAATAACCAATTTATTTTTATTAGTAGTGTCACTTTTGCTATTTATGAATAAAATGTTTTTTGGCTGATAAAATATCTTTTCTGCTAAAAATTGAAAATTAAATAAATAAAAAATGATTGAGTAAAAAATGAGGGAAACTGATAAAATTATTTTTTGCAAAAGTGTTCCTTTTATTAAGAAAAGGTAAGCAGGAAAAAATACAACTATAATTCCTATTAGGCGAAGCCAAAGGATATTGATATGAATAAAATAAGCAAAATTGATGCTATTTATTTCTTGACTACCTGGGAAAGGCATTATAAAGTATAATTTGGCAATCTCTAGAACCAATAAATAAATTAATCCAACAATTAAAATGCTCCCTTTTTTCATTTGCAGCAATTAATTCATCCAAAGATTAATTATTCTTCCACTAGTAGAAGCAGGAATAATTGTTGAAGAGCCATTATGTATAATTAATATTCTTCCATCTTGTTTTTTATCCCACATATTTCCAGCTAAACTAATAGCCATTCCGTTATGAATTGATGTATCAGCCAATTTTGAATTAGGGTTATAATTATGCCATCCAGAAGTTGTTTCATCTTTATTATATACCCTGAAAGATGATTCAAAGCTTTTTGTAAAACCAGATAAATACTCAATAGGAAATAATGATCTATCTAATTCACTGGTAATTTTACCATCGGCATTAAATATTACAGCTGTATTATATAATGTTCCGTTTTTTACTGTTATTGTACCTATTGAAGTTCGTGTTGCATCGGGGAGAATAATAGACCCGGCGGCAATTGTCACATTAAATTCTTTTGCAAGTTCACCAAAAATTTCCCAATATATTGTTGCTGATTGATCTGCTTTAAGTGCAAGTGCAGCATATTTTGCTTTATCATTTCCTGCTGGCGAAGAAAAATAAGTAAATCCATATTTAAAAATATTAGCAGAGACGATAGCTTTCATTGCTTCCTCTAATGTTGGCTTTTCATAAACAGATAGCTTTTCTTCGTAAGCAAATAAAAAGCTACCAATGTGCTCAGGCAACACCACTATTGTTTTTGAATTGATAAGGTTGCTGTTTTTGGCTTCTACCAAAAAAGCTCTAATACTTTGTTTAAATGTAGGAATATTTGCATAGTTAATTGCGTTTAGATAAGGCTGAATACCTATTATATTTCCCTTACCAGAATCACTACCAATATTAATATTTGCATCTTTAGAAATTTTAGTAGTAGCTAAGATCGAAGTTCTTTTAGGTACCCCAATTAAAACCCAAATACTGTAAAAACAGAAAGTAATTACTAATAAAACAATAACACGACTCAGTATTTTCATAATAAAGCAATTTGAAGTTAAGGTATTATAAATTTTCTAACATTCCAACAACTCCCTCTCTTTTAAGAATAAGATATCCTAATCGGTCATTACTAATACCATTTTTAAGTTGGTAACTAAATAGCAATTGGTCGTCTTTTACAGCAGTCTCAAAGTACTTGAATTGGATATTGCTATACTTTTGAAGAGGTGCACCAATTTCATATAAATGGGTAGACAAAACAAATAACGCATTGGGTAATTTTCTTAAACCTTCAATTACAGTAGTACTGCATTTAACTGCATCTTGTTGATTGGTGCCTTTGAATAATTCATCTATTAAAATCATCCATTTTTTGCCATCGTTTATTCTTTCAATAGTGTTTTTAATTCTTTGAACTTCATTGAAGAAAAAACTCTCCCCTTTTGCTATATTATCTGTAACCTGAATATTACTAAGAAGCCCATCAAAATAATTAAGTTTCATACTTTTTGCTGGTACGCTCATGCCAATATGAGCAAGGTAAAAGGCAATACCAATTGCTTTAATAAAAGTGCTCTTGCCTGCCATATTTGCCCCTGTTAGAAATAAAAAATTCTCCTTAACAGAAAAATCAATTGAGTAAGCTACCGGAATAGGAATCATAAAATGAAAAAGACCATCAGCAACAGCAAATGGTTCATGATGATCAACCATTTCTGGGAAATTAAAATCATACTTAACTCCAGCTTTAGCTAAACTTAAATATGCATC
>JBKJQV010000118.1:0-13348 GCA_046593815.1 Sediminibacterium sp.
TTTGGATATCTATTAATCACAATAAAATCGTGGGTTGCCATTACCACTGTGCTTCCATAATCTTTTGCAATTTGAATAAGTAACTGCATTATTTCATCGCTTGTTTCTGGGTCTAAATTTCCAGTAGGCTCGTCAGCTAAAATTAATTTAGGTGAATTAAGTAGTGCCCTAGCTATATCTACTCTTTGTTGCTCACCACCACTCATTTCGTAAGGCATTTTAAACCCTTTACCTTTTAGCCCAACTTTATCTAAAACGTCGTTTATTTTTTCTTCAATCAGCATTTCATCTTTCCAGCCAGTTGCTTTTAATACAAACTTTAAATTCTCATGTACATCTCTATCGGTAAGCAATTGAAAGTCTTGAAACACAACACCTAAGTTTCTTCTAAGGAATGGTACTTTTTTCCAATCCATACCAATCAAATTAAAACCAACCACTGTTGCATTTCCTTCAGTTAAAGTAAGCTCTCCGTATAATGTTTTTAGTAAACTACTTTTACCTGTACCTGTTTTACCAACTAGATAAACAAACTCGCCTTTATTAATTTCAAAGTTTACGTCTTTTAAAATAAGGTTATTCCCTTGATAGATATTTACGTTTTTGAGTGAAATTACCGTTTCGGGCATGTTAAAGTTTTAAATGGTTATTGCAACAAATATACGCTTTGAAAACAGTTTTATTCTGTTAATATTAATAAATAACTTCTCCAAAACTACCTCTCAAAATAAGGCTCGATTTTGCTGATTGAGGAGCTTCTACCCTTCCAATAATTTGAGCCTCAATACCTAATTCTGCTGCAGTTTGAATCATTTGTTTTGCTGAATTTTTGTCGGTAAATATTTCTAACCGATGCCCCATATTAAACACTTGGTACATTTCTCTCCAATCTGCTCCAGAGTTTTGTTGAATTATTTCAAATACTGGTGGAGGTTTAAACAAATTATCTTTTATAATAGTTAATGCTGTAGGAAGGTATTTTAAACATTTGGTTTGTCCGCCTCCACTACAATGTATAATACCATCAATAGAATCGAATTGTTCTTCTACTATCTTTTTTAATAATGGCGCATAAGTTCTTGTAGGTGATAACAACAATTTTCCAACATTCATTGGAGCTCCATCAATTAAAATATGATCGGTCATTTTATTTTTACCAATATACACCACCTCATCATCCAAAGTTGGTTCGAAAGTTTCTGGATAATCTGTTGCATAATTTTTTGCTAATACATCATGCCTAGCACTAGTTAATCCATTGCTCCCTAATCCACTATTGTATTCGGTTTCATAAATAGCTTTCCCAGCACTTGCAAAACCAACAATTACATTCCCTATTTTAATTTTTTCGTTAGTAATTAATTTTGACTTAGGCCATCTTGCCGTCATGGTTCCATTCACAGCTATTGTTCTTACTACATCTCCAACATCAGCAGTTTCGCCACCTAAATAATGAATTTCTACCCCGTATTCTTTTAAAGTATCAAAAAAAGATTGAGTGCCATTGATTACTGCTTCTAAAACTGCTCCATTTATCACTAATTTATTTCTATCAATTGTAGAAGAAAATAATAAATTAGTAGTTACTCCTATACACAACAAATCATCTAAATTCATTGCTATTGCGTCTTGTGCAATTCCTTTCCAAACATCAACATCACCCGTTTCTTTCCAATATAAATAAGCCAAAATGCTTTTGGTTCCTGCACCATCTGCATGCATGATATTTACCCAATCAGTATCTCCACATAAATAGTCGGGGTAAATTTTACAAAAAGCTTGAGGATACAATCCTTGATCGAGCTTTTGTATTGCTGCATGTACTTCTTCTTTTTGTGCAGAAACTCCGCGCTTTGCGTATAGTGACATTTATAAATAATTCAATATTAGTTGCAAATGTAATGAATAGTGAGAAACCTGATGACGTAATGCTGCGATGTCGCCCTTCAAAAGATCCATGGTGACTGAGGGCTAAGCATATTGACAATTTCGACTTTGAACTTTCCTCCTTATTTTTGCCTCAATTATGAAGGTACATCGTGAACTGGTTGGCTCTTTGCCCGAATTTCGTAATGCAGTAGTTACCATTGGTACTTTTGATGGTGTTCATAAAGGACATCAACAAATTATTACTCAATTAAAAGAGGAAGCCAAAAAAATTAATGGCGAAACTGTAATCATTACATTTCATCCTCATCCTCGAAAAATAGTTTCTTCGGTTCCAGGAGACATTAAACTACTTTCTACACTTACAGAAAAAATTAAATTATTGGAGAAAGCAGGTGTGGATCATTTAGTGGTAATTCCTTTTGATCATGCTTTTGCCAATCAATCTGCAGAAGATTATATTACCCATTTTCTGTTTCATTATTTTAAACCTGCAACCGTAATTATAGGCTACGATCATCGCTTTGGGAAAGGGAGATCTGGCGATTATCAATTGCTAGAAAAATATGGTACAAAACTCGGATTTGCTGTGAAAGAAATTTCGGAAGAGCTGCTCAATGAAATTGTAATTAGCTCTACAAAAATTAGACAGTCGTTATTAGCAACTGATATTAAAACAGCTAATCAATATTTAGGCTACCCTTATTTTTTTGATGGAGTAGTAATTGAAGGAAATAAACTGGGAAGAACCATTGGATATCCTACAGCTAACTTACACATAGCCAGTGAAGAAAAATTAATCCCTGGTAACGGCGTATATGCTGTAGAGATATTTCAAAAAAATGGAAATGCTTTAAAAGGCATGATGAATATAGGTATTAGGCCAACTATTGATGGAAAAAAGCGCGTGATTGAAGTGCATATTTTTAACTTCAATAAAGATATTTATACTGAATCGTTAGAAATATTGATTCATCATTACTTAAGAGGAGAAGTAAAATTTAATGGCTTAGAAGAATTAAAAAATCAGTTAAACATAGATAAATTGCAAGCCATCAATTTGTTACAATAGATTAGTTCATAATTTTTACTACCATCTCTTTTAGTAATCCTGCATCTGTAGCTCCACCATTATGTACACCAATACTTCTTAAATTATATTGGTGTAATAGTAGCAATACTTTTTCTACACTTTCAAAATCGAATTTACTAGCCGCCGATAAATACTCTTTTACAAAAAAAGGTTGAACTCCTAAAATAGATGCTGCATTTTGACTGTTAGCACCAGAAGTACCTTTTAGTATATATAATTTACTAAAAAAATTATATATAGATGGCAAAATCAATTGAATTGGAGCAGCTTTAGGATTAGATTCGAAATACTGAATGATTCGTATACTCTTTGCTAGATCTTTTTGGCCAATAGCAGCTTGCAATTCAAACACATTAAATTCTTTGCTTACGCCTATAAACTTTTCGATATCGTCTTCCGTGATAGTTTTTTTACCTGCTAAATTGAGAGTGAGTTTTTCAATTTCATTTTCAATTCTACTTAAATCATTTCCAACATGGTCTACCAATATATGCAATGCCTTTGGTTGAATAGTAAGACCACGATTTACTATTATTGTATTGGCCCATTCTGGTAATTGATTTTCATATAATTTTTTAGTGGTAAATACTTCAGCAGTAGATTTTTTTAATGCTTTTGATAATTTGCCTCTACCATCAACTTTTTTTTCTTTGTGACTTACTACAAATACAGTTGATGAAAGTGGATTTTCGATGTATCCTTCTAATTTTTCTAAATCGCGCATTTGTTGTGCTTCTTTAAGTAACACTACTTGTCTTTCGGCAAACATTGGATACCTACGGCAAGCATTTATAACTGCAGCCCAGTCTGCATCTTTTCCATAAAAAACGCTCAGATTAAAAGATGCTTCTGATTCTTTTAAAATATGTTTCTCCGCATAATTCACTAATATATCTATAAAATAAGATTCTTCTCCTTCTAACCAGTATACGGGCTTAAAAGAACCATTTTTCCAATTGCTTAGTATTTTTTCAACCGACATGATACAAAGATGGATGAAATTTTTGTTTTGGCATGATTTTCGATATTAATCCTGAGAAGCAAATTAAGAAGATTTTAAAAAACAAATTTATGAACAATCAATCAACCCAATATGGGAGCACAAGCAATTCAAATCAGCCTAATGACAATAGGAAGTTGATTTATGGTATTTTAATAGCTGCTTTATTACTTACTTGGGGGTATATTATTTATGATAAAAGCAAGCACAGCGAAAAAGTTTTAATGCTCGAAACCAAAATCAGCAATGTTGATAGTGCAAGAATGGTATTACAACAGGAGTTTGTGAGTGTTTCAGCTAAAGCTGATTCATTAACGAGCCAAAATATTCAATTGCAAGGTAATTTAGCAGAACAAAATGTGGCTATTCAAAAGCTAAAAACAGATATTGGTAGCATTTTAAAGAAAAAAAATGCAACAGCTGCTGAGTTAACAAATGCCAAACAAAAAATTGGGGAGCTAAATGGCAAAATTGATGGGCTGTTTGCGGAAATAGAAAAACTGAAAGGAGAAAATCAGCAATTAACAAGTGCTAATCAGCAATTAAATTCAGATAAAACTCAATTATCTACTGAAAAAGAAGGTTTACAACAAAATTTAAATACTACTAAAGTAGAAAAGAAGCAACTAGAAGAAAAAGTAGATATCGCTTCTACTTTACACGCTTCTAATATTGGAATTACTGCAATCCGATTAAGGAACTCTGGTAAAGAAACTGAGACGAGTACAGCTAAAAGAGCAGACCTCATTCGTATTTCATTTAATATAGATGAAAACAGGGTAACCCCTTCTGGTACTAAGGATATATATGTTGTTGTTACAGGATCTGATGATAAAGTTATTACAGAAGGTGGAACTTTTACAACTAGGGATGAAGGTATTAAGCCCTTTACAAGCAAGGTTTCTGTTAATTATGAGCAAAATAAAATTATTCCAGTGAGTTTCGATTGGAAACAGACTGATCGGTACAAAGAAGGTAATTATAAAATAGAAATTTATAATAATGGATTTAAAATAGGCGAAGGTGTAAAAACGCTAAAAAAAGGTGGATTATTTAGTTAATCTTTTATGAAAAACCAGCAAATGAACAGCTCCTAAAGGAGCTGTTTTTTTTTAAAGTACATTAAGCTTATTTTAGAGTAATGATTCAATATTTTTTTAATTGGAAATCGCTATTGTTTTTCATTGCAATGATTATTGTGAGTGGTACAATAGTTTATTCACAATATGTAGCCAAACAAATTGCAATAGAAGAAAGAAAAAACGTAGAAGCATGGGTGGAAGCAGAAAGAACAATATTAAATTCCTCAGAAAATATAAATATTAATCTTGCATCAAAAATTTCTTCAGAAAATAAACAAATACCCATAATAGAAACTAATGAAAAAGATATTCCAACCGGAAACTTTATTAATCTTGATTCAACAAATTTTCAAACAAATAGAAATTATTTAACAGAACAATTAAATGCATTTAAAGCCTATAATAACGAACCTATTATTCTTGTACTAAAAGAAAATCCATATACTATTAATAAATATTATTATGGTGAAAGTAAATTATTAAAGCAAGTAAAATGGTACCCATTTGTGCAACTAATAATTGTTGCATTGTTTGTGTTAATTGCTTTTATATCATTACAAACCCAACACAAAAGCGGTCAAAATCAGCTATGGGCTTCAATGGCAAAAGAAACAGCACATCAGTTAGGCACACCTGTTTCGAGCTTAGAAGGTTGGTTAGAAATTCTCAAAGAAAAAAAGGAAAATGAAACCATAGTTCCAGAAATTGCCAAAGACATTAACCGATTATTGTTAATTACAGATCGTTTTGGCAAAATAGGAAGTATTCCTAAACTAGAATTAAATTACCCAGTTAAATTGGTATTATCGGTAGTAGAATACATGAAAAAAAGAAGTAATGATCAGATTGTATTTACGGTTAATACTAACCAACTCGAATTATTACAAATCAATTTAACGCCAATACTATTTGATTGGGTATTAGAAAATTTACTAAAAAATGCATTGGATGCAATGGAAGGAAAAGGAACTATAGATATTCTTTTTCAACAAAATCAAAAAGAACTCATTATTACCGTTACCGATTCGGGAAAAGGTATTGCTAAAAATATGTTGACTAGTGTTTTTAATGCAGGGTTCACCACCAAAAAAAGAGGCTGGGGTATTGGACTCTCACTGAGCAAAAGAATTATAGAGCAATACCACAGTGGAAAATTATTCATTAAATGGAGTGAGCAAGGAAAAGGAACTACATTTTGTATTGCAATTCCAATTCCATCAAACTCTTATTCAGCTTAGTTATTCCAGTTAAGACTGCCTTTTTACAGATCCACCACTGCTTGTGTGAATATTTCTGATTGATGCATCTCCTTTATATTTTATTGATCCTCCACTACTTGCGTCTACAGATAATTCTTTAGATACATTGATATTTATTTCTCCACCACTACTTACGTCTGCTGTACATTTTGCAGCAATAAAATCAGTACCTCTAAAATTAGCACCAGAACTTACTGTTACGTCTAAGAGTCCAACACTTCCACTAAGTTTAACCATACCACCACTGCTTATTTTAACAGCTAAGGAATTTAATTGAATACTAGTTCCCTTTAAATTACTCCCACTTGAAACATTAATTTTATCAAGTGTTATGTAAGAAACATATACTCTTATAGAGGCATTTTTCCACATCCTCCAAAACTTCCAATCCGTTTCTCTAGTAATTTTTAATACTCCATTACTTACAGTTGTTTTAACTTGATCTAAATAACTTAAATCTCCAACTGTGACAGCTAATTCTTCTTTATCACTTTTGGTAATAATTACTTCTATACCAGCTGAAGATTCAATTGAATGAAAAGAGTTAATGGCTCTCTTTTGAACATTCGGTTCACTTATTTCATTTTGAGCAAAAATGCTAGCAAGGGCAAAAAAGCTTGCACATAACAATAGTATTTTTTTCATTGGTGTTTTTATAATGAAACGGAACACCAATAAAAATGTTACAATAAATAAAAATTTAACGGAGAACAATAGCCCCCAAAGCAGGTAAATGAACCTTTATTTTATAGCATTTAGAAGGCTTATCAACTAATTCGCTTGAAATAGCTGGGTTAAATACATCACCTGTGCCCCAAAACTCCTTCACATCGGAATTAAAAATTTCTGTCCACTTACCCTTCCCATGAACATAAATTTCCCAATCCATCCTTACTGTAGGAGTAACATTAAGTATGACTAGTATATCATCTTTTTCTTTCTTACCTTTTCGTTTATACACCAATACCGAGTCGGAACGATGATTTAAATCAACCCACTCAAATCCACCTGGCTCAAATTGTTTTTCGTATAAAGCAAGTTCCGTTTTATATAATTCATTCAATTTTTGAACACAATACTTCATTCCAGCATGACTATCAAAGTCTAACAACTCCCACTGTAATTCACTTCTATAATTCCATTCGTTGGTAGCCCCAAACTCATCCCCCATAAACAATAATTTAGCTCCAGGGTGAGTAAACATATAAGTATATAATATTCTTAGGTTCGCAAACTTCTGCCATTCATCGCCAGGCATTTTATATAACATTGGGCTTTTACCATGAACTACTTCATCGTGACTCAAAGGCAACATGAAATTTTCGTCATAGAAATACATCATGCTAAACGAAAACTTATCTTGATGAAATTGTCTGAAAATAGGATCTAATTTATAATAATCGAGGGTATCATGCATCCAACCCATCATCCATTTCATTCCAAATCCTAATCCATCTTCAAAAGTAGGTTTACTTATTTTGGGCCAATCTGTTGCTTCTTCTGCAATGGTTTGAATATCCGGAAAATCGCGGTATAATGTTTCATTCAAATCTTTAATAAATGCAATGGCTTCAATATTTCCATTCCCTCCATATTCATTGGGTTCCCACTGTCCGGCATTTCTACTATAATCTAGTCGTAGCATAGAGCTTACGGCATCAACTCTAATGCCATCTGTATGAAATTGATCACACCAAAAACGTGCGCTACTTATTAAAAAAGATTTTACTTCTCCGCGTTTATAATTAAAAATATAGGAATTCCAATCAGGATGATATCCTTTTCGCATATCTGCATATTCGTAAGTATGTGTACCATCAAACATAAACAATCCATGTGCATCATACGGAAAATGAGAAGGTACCCAATCGAGTATTACACCAATACCTGCTTGATGAAATGCATCAACTAAACCAGCATAATCTTGAGGTGAACCAAAACGTGATGTTGGTGCAAAATAACCAGTTCCCTGATAACCCCAGCTTCCATCAAACGGATGCTCCATCACAGGCATAAATTCTACATGCGTAAAACCCATTTCCTTAACATAAGGAACCATTCGTTCAGCTATTTGCTGATATGAATTATAGGTTTCTTCATCATTTTTATCAGGCCGCATCCAACTAGCTAAATGCACTTCATAAACAGAGTAAGGAGATTTCAAAGAATTGTGTTTTTTTCTTGTCTTCATCCACTCTTCATCCTTCCACTCATAATTGGTTTGCCATGTAATAGAAGCAGTAAAAGGGCGCTTCTCCCAATAATGCGCAAAAGGATCACCTTTATCTAATTTTATTCCATTAAATCCATGAATATGGTATTTATATGCTTCACCTCTCAATAAATTGGGAATAAATCCTTCCCAAATACCAGAATTGTCTTCTCTAACTTTTAATGGATGTGTTGTTTTATCCCAATTATTAAAATACCCTGTAACAGCTATAAATGTTGCGTTTGGTGCCCAAACTGCAAAATAAGTTCCAGGTGTTTCTAGTACTGTTATTTGTTTATTTCCAAAATAATTGTATAAACTATAGTGCGTTCCTTGTTGAAAATTTTTTACATCTGCATCAGAAAACAACGAATAATTCCAAACGGGCTGATTCGTATTTACAAAGTGAATTTCTTCGTATTTTTTTGTTGTTTCAATTCCAACCTTTTCCTTTTTGGATGCTCTTGAGGTAGTTGACTTTTCTTTTTTATTGGTTGAATTATCACTTTTTAGCATAATCAATACATATTTTAACTAAATATTATAACTAATTGTTTAGTTTAATCAAAATTATGTTGAAATTTACAACAAAATCCATCGAAAAACTAATACTACTGCATTTATGAAGAACCTTTTAATGGCTTTTGCCATCTTACTTGGATTTATAAACGCGCTCCATGCGCAAGAAAAATCAGCCGGTATTAAAGGATTAATAATTGATACGTTAAATAAACAAAACCTAAGTAACGCCACAATTGCAATTCTTCGAAAAAAAGATTCTGTGCTTGTATCCTTTACCCGAAGTTTAAAAGACGGCAGTTTTGAATTGAAGAATTTACCAGAGGGCCAGCATATAGTAATGATTAGTTATCCAAATTACGCCGACTATGTAGATGTTATATTGTTCGACAAAAATAAAACGATTGATTTAGGTAAAGTACCTGTAATAACTAAAGCAACATTATTGCAAGAAGTAATTGTAAGGCAACGTATAGGAGCTATTCGTGTAAAGGGAGATACTACTGAATACAAAGCAGATAGTTTTAAAGTAAGTGCTAATGCAGATGTGCAAGAATTATTGCGAAAAATGCCTGGCATTCAAGTAAACAGTAAAGGAGAAATAACAGCACAAGGCGAAAGAGTTCAAAAGGTTTTGGTTGATGGAGAAGAATTTTTTAGCGATGACCCAGCAGTTGTAACTAAAAATTTAAGAGCCGATGCCATTGAAAAAGTACAGGCATTCGATAAAAAAAGTGATCAAGCTGCATTTACTGGAATAGATGACGGTCAAAAAATTAAAACTTTAAACCTCACATTAAAAGAAGATAAGAAAAAAGGATATTTTGGTAAAGCTGAAGTGGGAAGTGATTTTAACCGCTATTACAGTGGCAAATTATTGGCCAACGCATTCAAAGCTAAAAGAAAAATATCAGGATATTTAACTACTGACAACACAAAATTCCAATCCTTAAATTGGGATGAGAATAGAAATTATGCTGGTGATGCAAATACAACAACAGAAATTAATGATGATGGAGGAATGATGATCTTTTCTTCTGGAGATGAATTTAGTTATGGAAGAGGATTTCCTAATTCAATTACTGGTGGTTTCCATTTTAGTAATAAATGGAATAAAGATAAATACAATACAAATAATACATACCAATTTAATCAGCAAGATGTATCAGGAATTACTACAAGTAAAACCCAAACAATTTTACCAGATACCAGCTTTATTAATACCACATCCCAAGATCAAATAAGTAGTAGAAAGAGAAATAAAATTACTAGCATATTCGATTGGCAAATAGATTCGAGCAGCTCATTAAAAATTACTTTAAGAGGCTCAATAATTAATTCTAAAACAAGAATGAATTTTTTAGGGAAGTCAATTAGTGAAAAAAATATATTAATCAATGCTAGTAATAGAACTACATCTACTGAAGAAGAAAAACAAGCGTTAAATTCAAATTTTCTTTGGAGAAAAAAATATAAGAAAACAGGGAGAACTTTTACAATCAATACTGATATTAATTTAAATAATGCAACCAATGATGGGTTTTTGATAGCTCAAAATGATTTTTATAACAGTCTTGGGAATCAAATTAAAACCGATTTAATAGATCAGAAAAAAATAAACAAACAAAATACTTCTTCAATAAGCTCTAACGCTACCTATACAGAACCCATTTGGAAAAATACGTTTCTCATATTTAATTATCGCTTAAATCTAAATAAAAATGATGCTGAGAGAAATACGTTGAGTAAAAACAACTCAAATAATAAATATGAGAACTTAGTTGATACTTTAAGTAACCATTTTATATTTAATACTGTAGGGCATACTGCTGGTTTTAATATTAGATATAATGTAAAGAAATTTAATTTTTCAGCAGGCACTGAATTAGGTACAGTAGTTTATCGATTGAATGATTTAAGAAAAAACACAGATAGATCTGTTAGTTTTAATAATTTCATACCACAAGTAACATTCAACTATACACCCAAACAACAACGTAGGTTTAATATATCTTACAATGGCTCTACTCAAAACCCGAGCTTAGCCCAAATTCAACCCATTATCGATAATATTGATCCGTTAAACATAGTAATAGGAAATCCTAATTTAAAGCAAGCATTTATACATAGAATCAGTTTAGGTGGAAATGACTATAAAGTGCTGAAAAGTAGAAATATATATTTTAATTCAAACTATTCAATTACAGAAAATGCCATATCTAATGAAAATACCATAGATAGTTTAGGGCGAAGAATTAGTAAAGCCATCAATGTAAATGGCAACTATAACTTTAATGCATATTTAGGTTTTGGAATTGAAGTATTTCCTTCTGTAAACGTTGGCTTTTCAGCTGGTCCAAATAAAAGCAGGTATGTAAACCGCATTAATGGAATAGATAATATCACTAATAACTCAGGTATTAGTCTTGGAATTAATGCAGGATATTGGGGAGATAAAAAAGTAAACTTTTGGATGAACTTAAATGCCAGAAATACAATAAGTAATAGTTCAATTCGCCCTGATGTTTCTACAAGATATTGGACTTATGATTTAAACAGTGATGTTCAACTGAAACTTAAAAAAATTAAAACCTATATCAACGTTGGGATTGAAGCAGAAATTTATCAAAAAACTGCTGTTTTTGCCAATCAACAAAACGTTTATTTGGTAAATAGTAGTATAAGAAAAGTGATATCAAAAAATGATCAATGGGAATTAAAATTCGAAGCCAACGACATTTTTAACCAAAATAGAGGAATCAATAGGAATGCGAATAGTAACTTTATTTCAGAAACTATAAATCAAACTATTCAACGATATTTTCTTTTTTCAGTGATTTGGAATTTTAATAAGAATGGCAAAGCAACCAATATGGGATTTTAATATGAAAAAAATAATTTATACAATATTATACTGTTTGCTTGCAGTTATTGCAACTGCACAAACCCAATTTATTTCAGTTGGCAAAGTTACATACGAGAAAAAAGTAAACCAACATAAGCCCTATGAGGAAGATAAAGACAATATTTGGAATGCAGAACGCATGAAATCTATTCCAAAATTTGTATCAGATTTTTATGAATTAAATTTTACAGATCAAAAATCAGTGTATCGTTTACAAAAAGAAAACCCAAATAACAAATATATGATGTGGGGCGGGAAACCATCAGAGTCAGATGCAATTGTGAGAGATTTGCAGAATAATACAATTAGCTGTCAAAAAGATATTTTTGAAAATACATATTTAATAAAAGACAGTTTTCGAAATTTAGAATGGAAAATATCTGATGAAACCAGAGAGATTGCTGGTTTTGAATGTAGAAAAGCAGTTACTAAAATTTGCGACTCAGTTTATGTTGTTGCATTTTACACAGACCAAATACCTGTAAGTGCTGGTCCGGAAAGCTTTGGTGGTTTACCTGGATTGATACTAGGGTTAGCAGTTCCAAGATTATATGCCACTTGGTTTGCGACTAAACTAGAATTAGTAATACCTTCTATTGCTCAATTGAGTCCAACTCAAAAAGGTAAAAAAGTAACAAGGGCACAATTGGAAGCAGAACTTAAAAAAGGATTGGGCGATTGGGGCAAAGATGGTGCAACCAGAATTTGGATTTCTCAACTATAAGCTACGGAACAACACAGTCAACACTATTAACCCCAGTTAAGTTTTGATGCAGATATGGACTAACAAAGGGAATATCCAAATTTAGTCCTCGCAAAATCAATAGTGTACCTACAATGAAAGTTACAACTGGCACTAATTTTCTAAAGCTTTGTCTCCATTTGAGCGGTAAATGTTGTCCAACAATTATTACAATGATCATTGCTGGAATTGTACCAAGACCAAAAAAAGTCATAAATAATACAGACCCTAAAATTGTATTAGCCGACAATGCAGCGGCTAATGCCATATAAACTAATCCGCAAGGTAAAAAGCCATTAAGAACACCAACTAAAAACATCCAGTAAACAGATTGCTTTTTTATTAAAAATTGTAGCGCATTCACTTGATTTTTATTTACCCATTTGGGTAAATGTATTCCTATAGTTTTTAAAATAGATGGAGAAACAACTGAAATAACAATAAGTGTACCAAGTGTAAGCGATAATATTTGCGAGAGCCCAAACCAATTAACTCCTCTTCCTATTAACCCAACAAAAATTCCAATTATTGAATAAGCTACAACCCTACCTAAATTATACAAAATAATAGCTACCCATTTATTAGCAGCAGAAAAAAAACTAAATGGGATTGAAATAGCCAAAGGGCCACACATTCCCACACAAAGAGC
>JBKJQV010000254.1:0-7070 GCA_046593815.1 Sediminibacterium sp.
AACAGAGCTAGCTATAACGGGGAAAAACAATAAATGATGTTTTTTTAAACTATCAGTTTGAGCCAATAAACTTGTTGAAATTATTAGCAAAAAAATAACAAAGGGGACCTTTTTAAAGATAATTTTCGTTTTCATCTAACTGTAAATTAAGCTGTTATATATTATTTATAGAAAAAATTACTAAATAATTGCGTTTTTAAACTATTTTGTAACTTCGCAGCTTTGGCAAAAGGATTTAACATTAAGATAATATCAACTTATTTATAAAAAGATTGTGTCAGGATGAAAAAATGGGACTGTAATTATAGCTTAGGAGACACCATCACCCAAGATCAGCTTGATTTTTTTAATGAACACGGTGTAATCATTTTCAGGAACTTTTTAAGTAAAGAACTAGTAAACGAATACCTCAGTGAGATTAAAAGAATAGAGCAGCTTTGGTTGCAGGAAGAAAAAGAAAAGGTAAACGGCATTCCTCTTAAATTTGGGATGGATGAAAACGGGAACAAAACCATACAAAGGCTTTGTTTTAGTTCTCAATTCAGCGATCCTTTGCATTTACTGTTGCAAGATGAAAGATTGAAAGCACTGACTACTTTTCTACAACCCTATGATGGCAGGATAGCTGAAGATGAAAAAGATGGACTTGTAATAAACAACTACATCAATACTTCAAATAGTGGATTTACACAAATGGGATGGCATACAGATAGCCCTAGAGATTTATTTCTTGGTCAAAAAATAATGCCAATGCTCAACGTTGGAATTCATTTAGATACATGTTTGTTTGATAATGGTGGATTAAGAGTTATACCTGGTACGCATAAGCAAAACGTATTAAAATTACTTTTTGGTAAAAAATACTTTGTAGACAATTCAGATGATAGCAGAGAAGTAGGTTTTGATATTAATGCTGGTGATTTAACCGTACATGATGGAAGAACATGGCATCGTGTAAAACAATCCCCATTAGTTGGCGAAGAAAGCAGAAGAAGGGTAATGTATGTTCCTATAATTACAGGTAAATACAAACCAAAAAACGAAGATAGCAGAACACCATTCTATCATAAACTCTCCAAAAAAGTCCCTAAATAATTTTAAAAAAAATGAAAGTCAACTTAGGTTGACTTTTTTTAATTATTTCCTATGAATTATGCTTTAATAACAGGTGCAAGTAAAGGTATTGGCAAATCGATTGCAGAAGAATTGGCAAAAAGAGGACATGCGGTTTTGTTAATTGCAAGAAGCGAAGACTTATTGAAAGAATTGGCTGATCAATTAAGCAATCAATACAAAGTATCAACTGCATATTTAGCAATAGATCTTTCGCACAAAAATGCTGCTGCTACGATTTTTGATTGGTGTACTAACAATCATTATTCTATTGATATGTTGATTAATAATGCTGGATATGGTTTGAACGGATTATTGGAGGATTATACTTTACAAGAGCATTTGGATATGATGCAAGTAAATATGACAAGTGTTGTTGAGTTGACATATTTGTTTTTGCCTTCATTAAAAAAATTACCAAAAAGTTATATTGGCAATATAGCTAGTGGTGCGGCATATCAAGCAGTACCAGGGTTAAATGTATATGCTGCAACAAAAGCATTTGTGTTGAGTTTTAGCAGAGGGTTAGCATATGAATTACAAAATACATCTGTTTCGGTTTCCTGTGTTTGTCCGGGTAGTACAGATACTGAATTTGCACAGAGGGCCAATGTAGTAAATGAAAAAGCGCTTAAGTTGGCAAAAAAGTTTAATATGGAACCTTCACTAGTTGCAAGTATAAGTGTAAATGGAATATTGGCAGGCAAAAGAGAAATAGTGCCAGGTTTTGTAAATAAATTGGCTAAAGTATTTGCTAATTTATTGCCAGATAGTTTGTTAGAGAAATCAGCAGCAGGTATATATGGCCTGTAATAACAAACTCATATTTTGCCGATAAACAGTTATTATTTATATTTGCAGCCCTATAATAGGTAAATGGCTGCGTAGCTCAACTGAATAGAGTACCTCACTACGGATGAGGGGGTTTTAGGTTTGAATCCTAACGCGGTCACAAAGCCCTCCGCCATGGCGGAGGGCTTTATAATTTAGAGAACGTCAAAAGCTTGCTTTTGTAAGTTCGAGGAATTATAAAGCCAAGGAAATGCAAAGCATTTTCTTGAAGGGCTTTGAGTAAGCCCAATTCGAAAGGATGTTGCGAAGCAACCATCCTATACTTGCTTTTGTAAGTTCGAGGAATTATAAAGCCAAGGAAATGCAAAGCATTTACTTGAAGGCTTTGAGTAAGCCCAATAAGATAGGATCGAGCGAACGAGGTGAACGAGAATCCTATTAAAATTTAAAAGTTTGATTTTGTAATCTTCCTTGGCATTTTCACATTAACATCTGACCCTTTAGCAAGAAATACAGAAACTGGTTGAACATTTTGAATATAAGGAACAAAGTCTGAACCGTAAAGTTGTTCAACATTGCAATTAAGCTTATAATCGGTTACTGGGTAAACCTGCCAACGAGGATGAGCAAGTGAATACTCAATAGAAGTTGTTTCATTTAGTTTGTTATAACCATAATAGTGTTCAAAAATAAATTCTTCCTCAGAGCCTACTTCAATATTTATTAACTCATTATTTGCTTTTACCCACATCGAATTCCAATTTTGGTTTTTCTTTTTCCAATTATAAGTTACTTGCAAATCTTTGTTATTATGATTGATGGTATGGTCCATTTTAGCAGTGCTATAATGCTCGTTGTAAAATAAATTAGCTATACCAGCAACTAAAAACTGTGGTACTATTTCAGAAATAAATCCTACTCCCCTTTTCCATTCTTTACCATCAAAATATTTAATGTAATAACGAAGATTTACTTCTTCAAAATTTACAAAACCAGGCCACTTAATACCCATTACTCTAGTATTATTAAACATAAACCCTACCACACTTACAATTGCTTTCCCTTTGAATAAATCTAATACAGTATAAGGAGGTAAATGCGGTTGTAGTATAGATGCATCTACTTCATAATTAAACATTGACAGGTATTCCCAACGGGCAGATAAAAAAATTCCACTAGCCATGTTACTTCAATTTTTGCGGTTGAGTACCTGGTTTAGCATATTGGTATCGCTCAATTAATTCAGTTGTATAATAACCATCAACTCCATTACTGCAAATAGAATTTGCTTTATCAAGATGAAGAAACCCATCTTCTGATACAATATCTTGATCAACTTGAATGGATATCACTTTGCCAATTACTAGAAAAGTATCATTTAATTTTATAGGGATAATTTCTTGTAAGGATAGTGCATATTTAATGCTACTTTCTTTTACAAATGGTGCTACAATGTTTTCATTATACTCTGCTATTAACCCTACTTCCTCAAATTCGTTAATACCCAATTGATACTTTGCACTGGTTTGATGTGCTTTTTGCACAAATGAAGGATGAATATGATTGATAGTATATACCCCAGTTGCCTCAATATTGGCCATTGTATGTGGAGCGGCTTTTACTGGTCGGTTGATATAGCCAATCAATGGAGGATTTGATCCTATATGTATAATACTACTGAAAATTCCGAGATTGGGTTGACCATCTGCATTTACAGTACCAATAAGGTTTACAGATTTAAAACCAGTAAGACTATTGATAAAATTAGCTCTATAAAACCGTTCCCAAGATTCAATATCTATAATGCTATAAGTTGCCATTCTGAAAGTTTAATAATTTTAAAAATGGTATTTATTTATGTCTAAACCAACAATCGTTTCGATGGCTTTCATATTTTTTAAAAACAGTATTTACTGGTTCCCCATGAAACATTTTGTTAGCAAAAGAAGTTTGAGCCACATAATTAAAAACACCCATATCTAAAGTATAATTTGTTGTATTGGAATAAGAATAAGCTTTATGCATTGCTATCATCTTATCAAATAACAATTTCATTACCGATATATTAGAACCAATAACACCACAATTAAGTAATGTTTTATATTTATTTGATTCTTCATAAGCAATGAACTCAGGCATTAAATTTCGCAAATGAGTATTGTGATTTCGCATCCATTCGTTATCTAGAATTTCAGGTTCATCTCCACAAAACAAATAATCAGGATTTTCTTCAAAAAGAGTACTTTCAAATGGATTATTTACAACTTCAACGTCTGTAATATCTGTAACAAAAAGGTCACTAATTTTTTGTACATTTTTATTGATATAATCTTGGTATAGAAAATATCGAAAAACATTGGTATTTAATCTTTTATCATATTCAATTTCAATAAATTGAATGTGCTCATTTGTATATTTTTCAACAGTTTCTTTTGAAAACGTATTATGAAATACAATAGCATTTAATTGAAGTTTTATAACAGAATTATACCATTTTTGTATAATTCCGAAATCATTATTTTTTAATATTTCGTTCCTATTTACATCATAAATACCAGTAATTAATGTAGCAAAAATAAATTTCGTAGAGTTTCTATGATGGATATCGTTAAACATTATCTACATAATTTATACTTAAAAAAGCTTTGTTTTGCTTCATATTTGCTGTAATGCTATTAATGTGATTTCGGTAATAAATATAGGTTCGAGTCGGCAGTTTTGCAACTTTATAGATTTCTGAAGCCTTTTCATAAAATTCACTATCGGCAGCATATTTATTTTCAAAAACATTTTTTTTGAAAACTTCTGTTTTGCCAAAAAGTGTTGCAAATAATATACAATCATCTACATGGATATTTTTATTATTATTATGTTTATCTGGTACATAATAGTCTTCAAATTCGTTCACAATAGTATCAGTGTGAGTTGCAATCAAATCATGATGATTCATTGCTTTCAGGCAAGTAGATAAGTGATTTAGTTTGTATTCATCATCCGCATCTATAATACTAATGAAAGAACTGTTGCAAAGCCGAATTCCCCTATTAATACTATTAGATTGTCCCCTATTTGTATGCCTAAAATAACTTATTTTATCTTCAAATATTTGTACATAATCTAGCAGCTTTGTGCTAATAGTATAATCACTTCCATCGTCAAGAATAATTAGCTCAAAATCTTGAAAATCTTGATTTAAAACCGAATCAATGGCTCTTTTAGTCATATTGAATGGCGTGTTGTACGAAGCCATCAAAACTGTTATTGTTAACTGGTGTTGCGATTTCATAATAGCCCACAAATTACTGTAGAAAGTAACATTAAAAATAATTTTTATATTATTATAATGTAAATTATCAAATTGTTAAACATTATAGAGCACAAATTGTTCAACAAAGTATATGAATGAAGTAATATTGATTTTTCCCCATCAGTTGTTTAAATATCATCCAGCCCTCCTAAAAAATAGGCAGGTGTTTCTGGTGGAAGAATGGCTCTTCTTTCGTCAGTATAATTTTCATCAACAGAAAATTTTACTACATCGCTCTAGCATGAAATTTTACGAAACTTACTTAAAAAAACAAAAAATTTATGTTCAGTACATTGATTCAATAGATGAAAGAAACGATATAAGCAAATTGATAGAATTTTTATCTAAACAAAAAATAACTACTATCCATATTGCAGATGTAGAAGATTATTGGTTAAACAAACGTATTGAAACAGCTTGTAAAAAATATTCAATAAGATTAATAATTTATCCTTCGCCATCTTTTTTAAATGCAATGGAAGATGCAAATGAATATTTCAACAAAAAAAATAGGTATTTTCAAACAGATTTTTATACTCACCAGCGAAAGCTACGCAAACTTTTATTAGAAAATGATGGTAAACCAACTGGGGGTAAATGGACTTTTGATGCAGAAAACCAACTGAAGTTTCCTAAAAATGAAATAGTACCAACAGTTAATTTTCCGAAACCAAACAGCTATATTTTAGAAGCAACAAAATATGTGCAGAAACATTTTTCTACAAATTATGGAAACAATTCAGCTCCACATTATTTTGTATGCACTTTTGAAGATGCGGAAGAATGGCTAAATGATTTTTTAAAAAATCGGTTTGAGAAATTTGGCATTTATGAAGATGCAATAGTTGCAGATGAAGTAATTCTTCATCATTCAGTTATATCGCCAATGCTTAATATAGGCTTACTTACCCCACAGCATATTTTAGATTCGGTATTAATTCATGCAAAAAAATACAATATACCTTTAAACTCTCTCGAAGGTTTTATTCGTCAACTTATTGGTTGGCGTGAGTTTATACGAATTATATACCAAAGAGAAGGCAGTAAACAACGAACTACCAATTATTGGAAATTTAAAAGAAAAATTCCTGCGAGTTTTTGGACAGGTACAACTGGTATTGTTCCAATTGATATTACGATTAAAAAAGTTTTACAAACTGGTTATTGTCACCATATAGAACGACTGATGGTACTAGGAAATTTTATGCTACTCTGTGAGTTTGATCCAGACGAAGTGTACAAATGGTTTATGGAATTATTTATTGATGCGTATGATTGGGTAATGGTACCCAATGTGTATGGCATGACGCAATTTGCCGATGGCGGACTAATGACGACCAAACCCTACATCAGCGGAAGTAATTATTTATTGAAGATGAGTGATTACCCAAAAGGTAGCTGGACGCAAATTTGGGATGGGTTATTCTGGCGTTTTATGCATGTGCACCGTGATTTCTTTTTAAAAAATCCAAGGCTGGGGATGCTGGTAAAAACATTTGATAAAATGGGGGAAGAAAAAAGGATGAACCATATATCAATTGCAGATAAATATTTAGATAGCTTATGATAAGGAAAAAACCCTGGAACCGGGTAAATCTGCCGGTATACAGCATCAGCAGCAAAGCCGCCGGCAACAGCAACATGCACATCATCACGTATGCATCTCAAATAAGTATGCAACCCAAGCGTTTTATTTGCGGTATTTATCAGGGTACACAAACTTTAATAAATGTGGAAGCATCCGGCGAATTTGTGCTGCAACTATTGGCAGCAACACAATATAGACTGGTAGATTTATTGGGAAAAAAATCCGGTAAAACAATCGACAAAATCAGCCGACTGCAAAAAAGAAATGAAC
>JBKJQV010000387.1:0-2737 GCA_046593815.1 Sediminibacterium sp.
TGGGGCTTGTGCTCTACCAGATACGTCTAATGGATTTATAGTGAAAAAAACTGTTTTCTCTGGAAAGGCTTTTGCAAATATTAACATCAACACTCCTATCAAAGTAATTTCTCTAAACCCTAATAGCTATACTACCATTGCAGGAGAGGGCATAGCTATAGTTACACCTTTAGCGATTGAAGTTGCTGCATCAAAAGTAAGAATTACTGCTGTAAATAAAATCAGTGGTGAAGTTCCTTTAACGGAAGCTGATGTTGTAGTAAGTGGTGGAAGAGGTTTAAAGGGACCAGAAAACTGGGGTATTTTATTAGATCTTGCAAAAGAATTAGGTGCAGCAACTGCATGTAGTCGACCTGTTGGTGATGCACATTGGAGACCGCATCATGAGCATGTGGGACAAACAGGCGTACAAATTGCACCAAACTTATATATTGCTATTGGAATATCTGGAGCCATTCAACATTTAGCTGGTGTAAACAGAAGTAAAGTTATTGTAGTAATTAATAAAGACCCTGAAGCTCCATTTTTTAAAGCAGCAGATTATGGCATAGTAGGTGATGCTTTTGAAGTTGTACCTCAATTAACAGCAGCTATTAAGAAATTACATTCTTCTAATTAGAAATTATAAGTTATGAATTAGGCGTTATTTGAATACAGTAATTCCTAATTCATAATTCTTATCTCTTATTTTATTATAAAGCCTCCTTTCGCTAAATAATCCTCCCTCACTGGTGTAAATACATCCAATATAAATGCATCAGTTATTGCAATACCACTATGTGGAATATTTGACGGAATTACAAATAATTGTCCGGGTACCAATTTGTAAGCTACCCCGTCAACAGTTAATTCAAACTCGCCTTCTAGTATATAAGACACCTGTTCATGTGGATGAGAGTGGGTTGGAAGCAAAGACCCTGCTTTAGCTCTTACATGCGAAAATGTTGCTGAATTTATATGTACAAATTGAGCTTCATAACCAGCTATCAATGGCTTTGAAGGTATTTGGGCTATATTAATTAGGGGCATATTTTTGTATTTATACTGCAATATGTGACAATTTTGCCGTTAAATCACCGAAAAAAATAGTGAAATCACTACAAAAAATTATTGCTAGATAGAATACTTTTCAAAAAAAATATTTTCCATCTAAAACAGCAAAAATGAGAAGTTTGATAGACAGCTCAATCGGTCGCCTCAGATTAAATGGTTTTGCAGTTGGCATTTCATTACTAATACTAACCTTTATTGCAATGCCCATACAATATTTTGGTGCTAACCCTTACCCAGTTAAAATAATTGGTTGGATTCATGGTATATTATTTATACATTTTATTTACCAATCATACATTGTAAAAGAAGAACAAGATTGGCCAATAAGTTTTGTTTTAAACTCTTTATTAGCCTCCATATTACCATTTGGTACTTTCATTTTTGACAAATGGCTTAAGAAACAGATGACTTAAAGGTATTTTGATGTGTGTTTTTGAGTTATTTTCGTGGGAATTATGAAGAAAATAGAATTGGAAATAGTAGCGCTCTCTCATAGCATTACACAAACTCATTCTTATGCAGTAGTGTTAGGCGAAATAAATGGCTTACGCAGACTACCCATTGTAATTGGTGGATTTGAAGCTCAAGCTATAGCAGTTGCCTTAGAACATATGCAACCTAGCCGTCCACTTACACATGATTTGATGAAGAATTTCATGAATGCATTTGGAGTTGAATTGCAAGAAATAATTATCAACGATTTACAAGAGGGAATTTTTTATTCTAAACTAGTTTGCTTTACCGAAAATGATACAGTAGAAATTGATAGCAGAACAAGTGATGCCTTAGCACTCGCAGTTCGTTTTGGTTGCCCTATTTATACTTATGAAAATATTTTAGAGAATGCTGGCATCATGATGGAAGATGGAGCTCCAAAGAAAAACAGAGGCGAAGCTGTTGGCATTGAAGAAACTGGTTCTGGTAGAGACGATTTAAGTGTTTTAAATATTGAAGAATTAAATACCCTGCTAAATGAAGTTTTAGAAGCAGAGGATTATATTAGGGCAATTGCTATTCGTGATGAATTAAATAAACGAAAATAATTTCTTGCATGGTTCTCTTTCCCAATTGCAAAATTAATTTAGGCCTTAACATCACCGAAAAAAGAGTTGACGGTTACCATAATTTAGAAACTGTTTTTTATCCTGTCGAATTAAATGATGTTCTTGAAGTAGTAACAAATAATCATTCAAATTTAAATGAGCAGTCGCAGATAGATTTTAGTTCTTCTGGAATTTCTATCCCCGGAGATAGCGCCAATAACCTTTGTATTAAAGCATTTCAGCTTCTTAAAAAAGATTTCCCCAATATCCCTCCTATTCTAATGCATTTACATAAAATAATTCCAATGGGTGCTGGCTTAGGTGGTGGAAGTGCAGATGGAGCCTTTACTTTAAAATTGTTAAATGAAAAGTATCAACTAAATCTTTCACAAAAACAATTGATTGATTATGCTGCTGAACTTGGCAGCGATTGTCCTTTTTTTATCATCAACCAACCATGTTTTGCAAAAGGCAGAGGCGAAATACTTACTCCTATTTTATTGGACCTGTCTTCTTACAAATTTGTTTTAGTCCATCCATCTATTCACATAAATACTAAATGGGCTTTTGAACAATTAATTCCTGCTTCACCAAAAATTTCTATCCAACAAATTATTCAACAGCCCATCGAAACTTGGAAA
>JBKJQV010000064.1:0-16182 GCA_046593815.1 Sediminibacterium sp.
CTTATAAAAGGTACTACCGGTCGACTCCAAATATAAGTAGCTCCTGTTGTTGCAGAAAGGGGTAAATAATTAAATGTTGTTCCACTGCAAATTGGATTAGGTGTTGCACTACTTAATTTAGGTACTGGATTTACATAAACTGAAACAATTTGTTGATTGGTGCAAATGCCAGTCGTTAAAGTAAATACATAGTTAACTTTAACTGGTGAGGTTGATGTATTGATTAATAATTCATTTGGATTATTAACACCGGTTGATGCTGGGTTTGTAATGTTTGCAATTGCTACTCTAGACCATGTATAACTTGTATTAACTGAATTGCTAATTGGTGTATAACTAAACAAGTTGTTACTACAAATTGCTGGTGGGGTTAATGAACTACTTAAAACAGCTGGATTATTGATCGTTACAGAAAGAGTAAATAAGCTACCTGAGCATGAACCTGCTATGGGTGTAACATAATAAGTGGCAACAGCAGGTGCGGTAGTATTATTTATTAAGATACCATATATATTGTTCGATGAAATTCCCTGTGATAATCCTCCAGACAATGATCCTAATGGAGTATAGCCAGGAGTACTCCAAGTGTATTGCGTTCCAGAAGGTGCTGTGGGTGGGCTCACCGAAAAATTACTATTGCTACAAGCAGTTGTTGCTATATTGGGTAAAACCGTTCCGAATCCAATAGGACTAACAGTTACTATACCCTGAAAACTGGCACCAACACAACCAGCTGCCCAAGGAGTTATTGTATAAGTGGCAATTGCATTATTCAAAGTATTATTACTCAAAGTTTGGTTAATAAAATTTTGTAAAGTACCAGAGCTTGCTCCTGTTAAAGATCCCGCAGGAAATATAGTTGGCGAAGGCCAACTATATTGAGTACCAGTTGGAACACCCGAAGGATTAATTGTAAATGAACCGTTATTACACGCATTAGTGTTAATAGGCGATGCTACTACAGGTGTAGGTTTTATAGAAACTAATACTGTTTCAGAATTAGAGCAACCATTTGCACTAGTATTATAAACATAAGCAACAATTACTGGAACAGTACTTGTATTAACTAAAATTTCCTGTGGGTTCCCTATTCCAATTCCGGCAGAATTTTGTATGTTAGGTTGTATAGCTCTACTCCAATTAAATATAGCTCCACTAGTTAGAGAAGTTGGGGTATAACTAAATAAGGTCCCACTGCAATTAGCAGTAGCAATAAGACTACTTGTTAATTTAGGAATGGGGTTTACAATAGTACTTAAATTCTCTTTACTTACACAACTATTTGAAGTATTTAGCGTAAAAACATATTGCACTGTAACAGGAGATGCAATGCTATTCACCAATGCTTCTGTAATAGAAGTTGTTCCTGCAGAAGCAGTATTGGTAATTCCTGTAATTACTGATCTTGTCCATGAAATTGAAGTTCCAGGAATATCGCTTAGTGCAGAATAATTTTGCGCAACACCAGAACAAATTTGTGAACTAAAACTGTTGATATTAGTTAAGTTGGCAGTAGGATTTACTAGTAAGCTGATGTTTTGAATATTAGGACAATTACCCGAACTAAGCGAATACGTATATATTACTGGAATTGAATTGGTACTAGTGTTAAATAAAATTTCATTAGGATCGCCAGTAGAAGAAGCTGCCAAATTACTTATAGAAGTTGTTACACCCCTCGACCATGTAAAACTTGTATTAGGAGTGGCAGATAGTGGGTTGAAATTAAAAACACTTCCACTACAAACCGGATTCGTTGTTGTATTGCTTAGTTTAGGAGTAGGTTTTACAATTACAGTTACAATTTGTTGATTGTTACAAAAACTAGAATTTAATGTATAAACATAATCTACATTTACTTCTAGTGCACTGGTGTTAATTAGCGTTTCATTGGGATTATTATTACCTGATATTGGAGGGTTACTTATATCAGGATTATTTGACCTTGCCCATGCAAAGCTAGTATTTGCAGTAGCTGAACTTGGGTTATAATTAAAAGCTGTTCCACTACAAATTGCTGTTGGTGATAAACTGCTGTTAAGAGTTGGTATAGGATTTACTGTAACTACCAAACTGAAATTAGCATGACTTATCGTACTAACATTGTAAGTAACCGTTGCAACATTTGGACTTGTATTGATTAGTGTTTGATTAATAGAACTTCCTGAACCATCAACTTGACCTGATACGGTTCCTGTTGTTCCTGCTACCGTCCAAGTATATGTTTCTCCAGGATAAGGATTATAATTAACGGCTGTTCCATTACAAACAGCAGTTGTATTTTGCGCAAGAAGTGAATTATTAGAAAGTAGTAATGACAGTACAATGAAAACTATTGAACTAAATATTTTCTTATTAAGCTTCATTTTAATTGTTAATATCTTGATATAAAAATCAAGTAATGAGATCTCAAAAAACTTACTAGTTGAAAAGGTATAATGATGAGGTTTAGAAAGACGTGCGTTATTGATACTTTACTATTTTTAGAGGTACTGTATTTATATAGTTTGTTGCCTTGCTCAAATGATCTTAACATTTTGTTATAAGTCTTACAGGTTTGTATCGTGAAGTTTCATCAAAATTGAAGATGTTATTAGTACCGCTTATATAAAGTTATGTGTACACTACTCAGTTAATATTACATCTTTACAATTATTTCTTATACTATTTTGATGTGGAAGCTGATGAATTATTCTGTATTCCTTTCTACGATAACTGATAGAGATATTTTTCATTTGTATAGTTGAGTACATATACAAAATGAATTATATGCATGAATATAAAGTAGGGTTAAACAACCCTATTTTTTAAATTTAAATTTTCTGGTATGTTTTTAAATTAATCTCTATTATTGATGATGATAAAATCAAAATCAACACAGAAGTAATAAGAAAAGCTAATTTGCTTTGTTTACTTTAATTTGAAAACGGAAATTATATAATTGAAATATATAGCACTCTTTTAGATTGCAGGAGCCTAATGAAAAAATATTTATTGCATATTGCACACTATTTCTAATGTTTTTATAATTAAATTTTCAACTGCTTTTGTGCCGTCTTTACTAAAAGATTGTTGTACTCTATTAGCTACTATAGCATTTAGGCTAAGGCAGTAATGATTTAACATTTTCCCTAATCCGTATATCCCACTTGTTTCCATTTCAAAATTAGAAATCCTGTGATTGCCATACCTGAAAGTTGGAAGTAGGTTTACGAGATCTGGATATTGAAGTACTAGGCGTAGAACCCTTCCTTGTGGTCCGTAAAACCCTGGACAAGTAACTGTGATACCTTGGTGAAAACCATCAACAAAATATTTTTGCAATGAAGGTGCAGCAGATGCTATATATGGAGCTGCAGCATGTTCCCCCATTTTTGTATGGTTAATGAATTCTTGGAGAATTGCAAATTCTTCATCATTATTTTCTAGTTTATAAAAATTCAGAAGGTTATCAATTCCTAAACCATGCGTACTCGCTACAAAGCTATCAACAGGAATATCTGCTTGTAATGAGCCAGAAGTTCCAACCCTTATTATTTTTAATCTTTGTAAAACAGGTTTGATTGTTCTTGTGGTAAAATCAATATTTGCCAAAGCATCTAATTCATTTAAAACAATATCTATATTATCTGTACCTATTCCAGTTGATACTATAGAAATTCGCTTGTTTCCTATAAATCCTGTATGGGTTATAAATTCCCGATGTTCAAATTTGCTTTCAATTCGATCAAAATGATTACTTACAGTTGCAACACGGTCTGGATCTCCAACAGTAATGATTGTATCCGCTAATTCTTCTGGTCTAAGATTTAAATGATATACTGCGCCACGATTGTTAATAATTAGTTCACTTTCAGCTATTCTATTCATATTCAAGCAATTTAGGAAGTAAATTTCAAGAAATTCTATTTAGAATTTTAAAATTAGTTGCTTTACGCTATTTTTGTCCTCCAATTATTGGTCCTGTGGCCGAGTGGTTAGGCAGAGCTCTGCAAAAGCTTCCACAGCGGTTCGAATCCGCTCGGGACCTCATAAATAAGGATTACACTATATGTAATCCTTATTTAATTATAAACCATTATGATAATTGATGCTCAATTGAGCTTTTTAAATATGCACTATATATTTTTGCATTTTTCATCTAATAAGTACATTCTAAACATATTTTAAATGAATACTAGTATTTTCAAATCAATAATTTAATTAGGAGTAAGAAATGAAACATCTTTTTTTATCTTGCTTAATTTTGTTTTGCACAGTTCACATAACTGCAGCACAGCAATCAACAAATAACGGCTACCCAAAACCATTGGCTATATTAGTGTTGTACATCCAATTGTAACATTTGATAAGGATGGTCCCACTTATAATTTTACCAATTATTATAATGTAGGTTTTCCATGTGGTATTAATATTTTAAAGAGCGATAGATTTGGGTTTAGTTTTGAATTGGTACCTTTTATAAAAGTAATTGGTAATAGTAGCAAAACAAGTAACGTATTATTTCATCCTGGTATTATGTTTCGCCGCCCATATGGTTTTACCATAATAACCAGAATGGCATTTGAAACTGCAGGCCGCTACGGTACAACTGTTGTTTTTAATAAAGTACTTAAAAAAACAGCAACAAACAGTTACTTTCTTGCAGTACCTGTACCATTTCGTTTTGGAAATGATCAACCCGCATCTTTAGGCATAGCACTTCAGTTTGGAGTTACTTTTTAAAAAAACTATAGTATAAATCTTTTCTTTAATGTAGTTTTATTGAATGAGTGCTAATGATCTTAATAGCAATTTTAAAGAAGATAAGCCCTTGCAAAATAGCAAGCGATTATTAAGCTTATTGGTTATAATAATTGCACTTATATTAATATTTGCTTTGTATAAATATCATACAATCATTCACTGGTTTCAGGAAAATAATAAAAAAACGGCTAACTATTGGGTTGCGCCTAATGTTTCAAATATTAATGATTCATTTACTAAAAAAATAGTTTTATATGGTAGAGAATTAATTGCTCATACTTCAACTTATTATGGCCCTAATGGCTCTATAAAAAAAATGAGCAATGGAATGAATTGTCAGAATTGTCATTTAAATGCAGGCACAGTAACTTATGGTAACAATTATAGTGCTGTTGCTTCAACTTATCCTAAATTCAGGGCTAGAAGTGGCGGAATAGAAAGCATAGAGAAACGAGTGAACGATTGTTTTGAGAGAAGTTTAAATGGTGTTTCAATCGATTCTACTGGCAAAGAAATGATTGCAATTGTTTCTTATATTAAATTTATTGGCTCAAATGTTCCTAAAAATATAAAGCCAGAAGGCGCAGGATTTAAAGAAATGAAATTTTTAAATAGAGAAGCAAATCCTGTTACTGGTAAAAATATTTATATCACTAAATGTCAGAGTTGTCATCAATCTAATGGGGGTGGGGTTTTAAATGAATTACAAACCGAATATATTTATCCTCCTCTATGGGGCAAACATAGCTTTAACGACGGGGCAGGACTTTTTCGAATTAGTAATTTTGCTAAGTATATAAAATTTAATATGCCTCAAGGTGTTACTTACGCTAATCCTCAATTATCAGATGAAGAAGCTTGGGATGTATCGGCTTATGTATTGTTTCAGAAAAGAACACATATTAATAAGCCAAAAGATTGGCCAGATATTAGTAAAAAACCAATTGATCATCCATTTAAACCATATGTTGATAATTTCTCAGAACAACAACATAAATTTGGACCATTCCAACCTATTATAGAGGCAACTAAAAAAGCAAAGTAAGTATATGAAAAATTCTCAGGTTATTGGATTCATAATGGTAATAATAGTAATAGCTAGTTGTTTTTTTCCTTGGGTATTTATTGAAAGTAAGCAGATTAATGTTACAGGTTTAAATGCTGTTGGAACTAGTTTTGGAAAACCTGGTAAAATGATTATTTATTTAGCTGCTATCAGTAGTTTATTATTCTTAATTAATAAGATATGGGCAAAGAGAATCAATGTTTTTGTTACTGCTTTTTGTTTTGCTTGGTCTATAAGAAATTATTTGATTCTCTCAGCCTGTTTTGCGGGAGAATGTCCTGAAAAAAAATTAGCATTATTTGTATTAGTTATAGCGTCAGCCACTATGATGTTGATGAGTTTTTTACCTAAAATAAAAATCCCCAATAATTAATAATTTAGATTTCACTCAATGAATCGCTAATAATACTTACACATTCTATTATTTGTTCTTTATTGATAATTAAAGGAGGTGCAAAGCGAATTTTATCTCCATGTGTTGGTTTAGCTAGTAATCCTTTTTCTTTTAAAATCAAACATAAATCCCAAGCAGCTTCCGGATTTTGATGATTGATTACTATCGCATTCAAAAGTCCTTTACCTCTAATTGTTTTGATATAGGGCGATTGTAGATTATTTAATTCACTCCTCATTAAGATACCCATTTCATGGGCATTTTCTGCCATTTTTCCCTCTTTTAAAACAGATAAAGCACTCATTGCAACAGCGCATGCTAGAGGGTTTCCACCATAGGTTGAACCGTGTTCGCCTGGTTTAATTGTCATCATAATTTCATCATCGGCAAGTATTGCAGAAACTGGTAAAACACCACCACTCAGTGCCTTCCCTAATATTAAAATATCGGGCCTTACATTTTCATGATCACAAGCAAGCATTTTACCTGTTCTTGCTAATCCGGTTTGAATTTCATCCGCAATAAATAATACATTGTATTCATTACAAAGTGCTCTTACTTTTTGTAAATAACCTTCATCGGGAATTACAACACCGGCTTCACCTTGTATTGGTTCTACCATAAATGCACATACATTTTTATCTTGAAATGCTTTTTCTAAAGCAATAGTATCATTGTAAGGCACAAGTTCGAAACCCGGCATAAACGGTCCGAAATTAGTAAAGCAACTTGGGTCGGTTGATGAAGAAACAGCTGCTAAAGTTCTTCCCCAAAAATTACCTTCTGCAAAAATTATTGTTGCTTTATTTTTTTCAACCCCTTTTACGGTATAGCCCCATCTGCGAGCTAATTTAATGGCAGTTTCACCACCTTCAACTCCAGTATTCATCGGCAATACTTTATCATACCCAAAAAATGCAGTAATGAATTTTTCGTATTCTCCCAATAAATTATTGTGGAAAGCCCTTGATGTGAGTGTTAGTTTTTTTGCTTGATCAATTAAACTTTTAATAATAGTAGGGTGACAATGACCTTGGTTTACAGCAGAGTAACCGCTCAAAAAATCATAATACTTTTTCCCTTCAACATCCCAAACAAATACGCCTTCCCCTTTTTCTAAAACAACAGGAATTGGATGATAATTGTGGGCACCGTATTGATCTTCTACATCTAAAAATGATTTTGTAAGCGCTGAAATGGTAGTGGTATCCATATAAAGGATTGATAAATTTGTAAAAAATAAAAAGGTTATTTGAGAAAAGTATTGGCTATTTACAAAAGCATAGCGCTGTTATATGGAACAGGGGTGATTAAGTAAGTCTAAATTAGATTGTAGAAAAGGCATATAATTAATTACAAGTGCAAGATACAAATTATTTACACTTTCAGTTGAATTTGTTATTTTCATAACCATAAACACAATCTATGAGAATGCTAAAAAAGTTACTCTACGCTTTAATTATATTAACAATTGTATTTTCTGCTTTTGCTATAGTTACAGGGAAAACCTATTTATTTAAGTCTGTGATCTACAACTTTTCTAATATTGATGATTATACCCTCTTCAATAATAATAAAGTAACAGCCGCTAAGATAATACCATGGTCTGTTTCAAGTAATTATAATAAAGTGGAATATCCCGATTCGCTCAATGTATTATTAGAAAAATTAACTACAGTGGGATTGTTAATGGTAAAAAATGATTCTATTGTAATGGAAAAATATTGGGATGGATATAGCGATAGTTCATTATCTGGTTCATTCTCAATGGCCAAAAGTATTACGAGTATATTAATAGGAGTTGCAATAAAAGAGGGGTTGATAAAATCAGTAGAACAATTAGTAGGAGATTTTCTTCCAGAATTTAAGGAAGGTGAAAAGGGTAAATTACGTATTCTAGATTTATTAACAATGAGTAGTGGAACTAATTGGGATGAATCATATTGGAATCCACTATCTGTAACAGCCGAAATATATTATGGAACTGATGCCTATAAAACGGCAACTGGGGTAAGCATGATTAATCAACCTGGCACATTACATTATTATAAAAGTGGGGATACGCAATTGCTAGGTTTAATTTTGATAAAAGCAACAGGTAAATCTCTGAGTGATTATGCTGCCCAAAAATTATGGCAACCATTGGGTGCTACTCATACTGCATTATGGAGTACTGATCATGAAAATGGAATTGAAAAAGCATACTGTTGTTTTAATTCTAATACAAGAGATTTTGCTAGAATTGGGAAGCTAATGTTAGATAGTGGTAAAATAGGAGGGATTCGAATTTTTGATAGTAGTTATTATATGCAATCAATTACACCTTGTGGAATTAAAGATTCAAAAGGGCTTGCATGTGATTATTATGGATACCAATGGTGGATTGATCCTGAACACAAAGAAATATTTTATGCTAGGGGTATTTTGGGTCAGTATATAATTATGATACCATCTAAAAAAATAATCATTGTTAGATTAGCCAAAAAAACAGATAGCAAAAGGGTACATACAGTTCCAACAGAAGTTCGATATCTCATAAATTGGGGATTGGCCAATTGATTGTACTTTCGCAAAAAATATATTGTTGAATCCTTCAGTAGCAATCGTTATTCTTAACTATAATGGTAAAAAGCATCTATCGATCTTTCTTCCTTCAGTATTAGCTACTGATTATGATAATATGCAAATTGTAGTTGCTGATAATGGATCAACTGATGAATCAATTGCATTTTTACAAACTAACTATCCAACTATAAAAATTCTATGTAATAAAAGTAACCTTGGTTTTGCAGGTGGGTATAATTGGGTGTTGAAACAAGTTGAAGCCGATTATTTTATATTACTTAATTCTGATGTGGAAGTAACGCCCAATTGGATCAACCCTATTGTTCAGTTGATGGAAGCTAATCCATTGGTAGTAGCCTGTCAACCCAAAATTTTATCATATAAAGACAAGCAATCTTTTGAATATGCTGGAGCATCTGGCGGATGGATTGATTTTTTAGGGTATCCATTTTCGAGAGGAAGGGTTTTTGATGTTTGTGAGCAAGATAATAGTCAATATGAAGATAATAGCCCAATTTTTTGGGCATCTGGAGCTTCATTATTCATAAAATCGAGTGTTTTTCATGAGATGAATGGTTTTGATACATACTTTTTTGCACATCAAGAAGAAATTGATTTGTGTTGGAGAATGCAATTAAAGGGTTATCAGGTAATGGTATGTCCTTCATCGGTTGTTTACCATCTTGGAGCTGGTACATTGCCAAGAGGGGGAAGAAAAGTATTTCTAAATTTTAGAAATAATTTAATTATGCTTTGGAAGAATCTTCCAATAGCTGAGCTATGGTGGAAATTGCCATTTAGGTTGATATTAGATGCAATTTCGGCTTGGAAAGGTCTTCTTTCTGGAGATATTTGGTTTTTTACAGCAATTGCTAAGGCTCACATTAGTTTTTTTTATTGGATAATCATTTCTTTTAAATCAGTTAAAAGAACCAATATCCCTATGCTATCACTAGATGGGGTATATAACGATTCGGTAGTATGGAATTATTTTGTGAATCAAAAAAAGCGTTTTTTAGAAATTATTCCAAAGAAGCTACAATAGTTTAGCATCATACCTTATTTTTGCATTGCAATAACACACTATGTCACAGGAAATAATAGATCACCAAGAAAAAGATTTTACAAAGAATTGGGTAAACTCTTCTCGCTTTTTATTTTATCTACAAGTATTCTGTATACTAGCATTTGTATTAGGCGGATGTTTTCGTATGTACAACCAACGATATAAAGGGAAACCTGAAGTTGAGGTTCAAGGAAGCTCTAAATTCAAGCCTGAATATAAGTAAATAAAAAAAATTTTGTCAAGAACTTGAGTTGGCTATTTTTGCACTCCTAATTTAGTTCTTACAATACGCGAAAGTAGCTCATTTGGTAGAGCACGACCTTGCCAAGGTCGGGGTGGCCAGTTCGAGCCTGGTCTTTCGCTCTAAGAATCCCGCTCTTAAGGACGGGATTTTTTGTGGCAGCCCCGGTGGTGGAATTGGTAGACACGCAGGACTTAAAATCCTGTTCGCCGCAACGCGAGTAACGGTTCAATTCCGTTCCGGGGCACAAAGCCTTTTCAACGAAGTTGAAGAGGCTTTTTTTATGCACCACCTTTCAGAATCTAAGTAAAAGTGAATTAATCTGTTTTAAGGTGCAAAAATGGACAAATCGATATTTTTTCAGTTTGTCAATGTTCATAGTGTATGCTTAAACTTGAATGTTTTAAAATGATACTTGTAATAGCCATTTTTCCCCGGTAAAATAAAAAGTAGTTTTAATATCAAAAAACATTAAATTGAGGGAGAACATAAAATACTTGTCAGAATTTATAAGGGTTAAAGTCTTTAAGTGAATTAGGATAATCGAATATTTTTTAATAATTAATAATCTTTAAAATTGAAAACAAGTCTATTTTTGATACTATTCTGTGTTTCTGGATGTGCTATTCATATTAAAGGAACTAATCAAGTTCAGAAAGGTAATATATGGACTGATCTATTACAAAAACACGTTAGAAAAGACGGGTTGGTGGATTATCCTGGTTTTATAGCCGACAAAGATAAACTGCAGTCTTACCTCACTTCATTATCTGATAATCCTCCTTCAGATAACTGGTCGAAGAATGATAAAATTGCATATTGGCTAAATGCCTATAATGCCTTTACTATCAAATTAATAGTTGATCATTATCCTTTAAAAAGTATTAAAGATCTTGGAGGTAAACACCAAATCATATTTATTAATACACCTTGGGATATAAAATTCTTTAAAATAGGTGGCAAAACAATGACCCTAAACAGAATTGAACATAGGATTTTGCGCAAGGAATTTACTGAGCCACGAATTCATTTTGCTTTAAACTGCGCATCATTAAGTTGCCCTAAATTAAGACGTGAAGCTTATGATGGATCTAAGCTAGATGCACAATTAACAGATCAGGCAAAAGAATTTTTAAGTGATAATAGCAGAAATCAACTTGATGCAAAAAATCCAATGCTTTCTTCAATATTTAGCTTTTATGGGATGGATATGAAAAAATGGAGTGGTAAAACTCTTATAGAATTCATCAATCAATATGCTGATATTAAAATAAATGAAAATGCATCAATAGAATACCTAGATTATAATTGGAACCTTAATGGTAAAAAATAAAATTACTGATTTATGCCAAAAATCGTAATTATTGGAAATGGAATTTCAGGAATTACCTGTGCCAGAAATATAAGAAAGAACTCAGATGATGAAATCACAGTAATTTCCGGAGAAACGGAACATTTCTTTTCTAGAACGGCTTTAATGTACATCTACATGGGCCATATGAAATTTGAACACACTAAACCATATGAAGATTTTTTTTGGTCAAAGAACCGTATTACATTATTAAAGGAATATATAAATACTGTAGATATACACAAGAAAACACTTTTAACAAGAGATAACAAAACAATACCATTCGACAAATTGGTTATTGCCAGCGGTTCAATTACTAAAAAATTTAATTGGCCAGGTCAAAATTTAAAAGGTGTTTTAAGCCTTTACAGTTACCAAGATTTGCAGGAAATTGAGGAGCGAACAAAAAATATTAGCAATGCTGTAATTGTAGGCGGTGGTTTAATAGGTATTGAATTGGCCGAAATGCTTCATTCTAGAGGAATTGAGGTAACGATGTTGGTTACTGAAAAATATTATTGGAATTCTATATTGCCACAAACCGATTCAGAGTTGGTTGGTAACCATATTGAAAAGCATGGGATTAAAGTATTGTATGAGACTGGGCTAAAAGAAATTATTGGAGATAGTTATGGCAATGTTCACTCCATAATTACTACTAAAGAAGAAATTATTAAATGTCCTGTGATTGGTATTACTACTGGAGTTACACCGAATGTAAACTTTTTAACTAACTCCGAAATTGAAGTAGACAAAGGGATATTAATAAATAATTATTTTGAAACAAATGTTGCAAATGTTTACGCAATTGGCGACTGTGCTCAATTTAGAGAATCAGTAAACGGAAGAAAAACGATTGAGCAAGTTTGGTATACTGGCAGAATGCACGGAGAAACATTAGCACAAACAATTGTTGGTAACAAAACAGCTTATAACCCAGGTCCATGGTTTAACTCAGCGAAATTTTTAGATCTTGAATATCAAACCTATGGAACAGTTTTATCTAAATTGAGAAACGATGAAACTTTCTTTCACTGGAAGCATCCTAAAAAGGAAATAGCTTTTACTGCTGTATATAATATTTCTACAAAACAATTTATTGGTGTAAATACATTTGGATTAAAATTAAGGCATGAGTGTTTAGATAAATGGTTAAAAGATGATGTTACTATTGATTTTGTATTAATCAATTTAAATGCAGCAATTTTTGATAAGGAGTTTTCCAAAAATTATGCCGCTGAAATTATTAGTTCATATAATGAACAAACAGGTACTTCTTTTCAAATAAAAACAAAAAGGCCAACATTTTCATTCTTAAACTTTAAATAATTTATGAAAATATTGCAGCATATAGGAATGGCTTTAGTATTTACTGGGTTGGCAGTTTTGGTTTTATTATTAAATATTAACCACTATTCCCTAACCGAAAAATCAATTCGATCCACAATTGAAGATAGCGCCCAAGCTGATGCATTATTATCTGCTTCAATCAAACTGATCAATGTTGAATATTCATCCAAATTATCATTTGCTAGAGAATTGAAAACAGCAATTAATAACGCAAATAAAAATCTGGAAACAGAAAGTAGTGATAACACCTCGTCGACAATAGATACCGACATTATAACTTTACTTTTAAAAAACTCTGTTGAAGGCCCATTACAAAAACATAATGCATCATTTCTTTGGTTTGTAATTGGCCTTTTTTCAATTGGTAGTATTATTTTTTCATTTGCAAATTATTTATCTAAACCGCCAGGTATAAGTAACAATAACGTATTTAAAAAATCTATTTCTTCTAAAGGAATTATAGGAGTATTAGTGGGCTTAGGATTAATAGGTTTCTATTGTTTACTTTATTGGTATCCTTATTTACTCGCCGATTTAATAAAATTGGTTGATCCTTTGAGTTATAGCATTAGTGGTTATGGAGCAGACGATGGTTTTTTATATGGAACTATTTATAGCGTTGCGATACTTTTGTTAGGTATTAAAATGTTCTTGAAATACCGTCAGAGTGCCTATCAGAAGATTAGAACAGTATCTGTAACTTTCTTTCAATTAAGTTTTGCATTTATTATTCCCGAAATTTTAAGAGCGCTTAAAAAACCACCAATTGATTTAAAAAATATATGGCCTTTGGATTATTCTTTTTTTTGGAACAATAATATTTCAGAATTGCTTAGTAATGGGAAACTGGGCATTTTTATGTTAGTTTGGGGCATTGTATTATTGATTATCATAGTACCATTATTCACCTACTTTTTTGGGAAGCGTTGGTATTGTAGTTGGGTATGCGGATGTGGTGGACTAGCGGAAACTGCAGGAGACCCTTTTCGTCATTTATCAAGCAAAAAATTAATTGCTTGGAAAATTGAACGGATTATGATTTATAGTGTACTAGTAATAATAATTTTAATTACGGCTATTACTTTAATAAATTATTTTAGTCATGGCAAGCTATTAGGAGCAGCAACTGAATCTGTCCAGGAATGGTATGGATTTCTTATTGGATCTGTGTTTGCGGGAGTAATAGGAACAGGTTTGTATCCATTTATGGGAAGCAGAGTTTGGTGCAGATTTGGATGCCCATTGTCCGCAATATTTGGAATCATTCAACGCTATAAAAGCCGCTTCAGAATTACTACAAACGGAGGCCAATGTATCAGTTGTGGTAATTGTTCTACCTTTTGCGAAATGGGTATTGATGTAAGGTCATATGCTCAAAAAGGTCAGAATATAGTTAGAGCATCGTGTGTAGGCTGCGGTATTTGTGCAGAAGTTTGTCCAAGAGGGGTGCTTAAATTGGAGAATGGTAATGTTTCAGATCGAATCAATAATAACCCTATACTAATTGGTAACAAAGGCATTGAGGTAAATTTATAAAAGACAAATTTTTGGAGAACAAAATCGTAGTTATTATACCAGCTTATAATGAAGTTGGTTCAATTGCAAAAGTAATTCATGGGTTGCCTAGCAATTTGGTAACTGAAATTATAGTTGTAGATAATAATTCAACAGACAAGACTTCTGATGAATCAAATCATGCTGGTGCAACAGTTTTATTCCAGAAATTGAAAGGATATGGTAATGCTTGCTTAATGGGAATCGATTATCTCAAAAAAATGAAAACGCCACCTTCAATTGTAGTTTTCATTGATGGAGATTATTCTGACTATCCTGAACAATTACCTGTTGTAGTTAAACCAATTATTGATGAAGATTACGATATGGTTATTGGTTCAAGAAATTTAGGTGTTCGGGAAAAGGGTTCAATGACGCCGCAACAAATATTCGGTAATAAACTCGCAACTGTATTGATGAAATGGTTGTACAAAACCAATTATACCGACTTGGGTCCATTCAGGGCTATTAAATACAGTTCGTTAATTGCTTTAAACATGGTGGATAAAAATTATGGTTGGACTGTTGAGATGCAACTGAAGGCAGCAAAATTAAAAATGAAAACCTGTGAGGTTGCTGTGGATTATAGGAAAAGGATAGGAGTTTCTAAAGTAAGCGGAACAGTAAAAGGAACACTAGGGGCTGGATATAAAATCATTACAACAATTTTCAGGTATATTTAATAATGCTGGTCAATCAGTACTATAAAAAATTTGCTTTCCATGGTATAACAGGACTAACAATATTCCTCTACTTTGTACTTTTATATGTTATACCGCGAAATAATTTTTTTGAACTTTATCTTTCTTTCCTTTTATTATTTGCCTTTTATTTCTATATCCTAAAAAAGGTAAATTTATTTTCAATTAAGTTTTGTATTGTATTAGCAATATTTTTAAGATTATTTGCTGTTTTTAGCTTGCCATCATTATCAGACGATTATTTCAGGTTTATATGGGATGGTAAAATGTTTTTAAATCATGTAAATCCTTTTTCATTAACACCAACAGAATATTTATCAACTCAAACTGATATTCATTTAAGGTTCCTTTATAATAACTTGATACCAGAATCTCAGGAATCTTATACCATATATCCTGCAGTTTTGCAATACATTTTTGCGATAGCTGCAAAGTTATTTCCAGCTAATCCTTATGGAGCTGCAATAATTATGAAGCTTTTTATTTTTGCGGCTGAATGTTTTACATTATACGGTTTATTATTGATTTCTAAATTGAAGAATATACCGTCAAGAAATGTTTTATGGTATGCACTTAACCCTTTAGTTATAGTTGAACTAACAGGTAATGTTCACTTTGAAGCATTGATGATTTGCTTTTTGATTTTTACTTTTTACTTTTTGGAAAAAAATAAAATTAAATTAGCAGCTTTATTTTGGGCATTGGCAATCTGTTCTAAAATTTTGCCAGTAATGCTTGGCCCTTTGTTTTTAATGTACTTGGGCTTTTGGCGCTTTTTTAAAACTGGTTTGCTTTCTGCTGTTTTTGCTACAATTTTTTTTATTCCGCTTATCGATCATCAGATGTTTGCTCATTTGAGTGACAGTGTAGGCAAGTACTATAATCTATTTGAATTTAATGCGAGTTTTTATTACCTATTTGTTCGAATCAGTGAAATTTTTTCAGATGAAGATTATACTGCACAGATTTCATCTATTTTAGGAATAATTGCATTTTCAATTATCATGTTCATCTCAATAGTAAAGTTTAAAAAAGAATTGCTTTTCGAAAAGGCTCTCTGGATATTTTTTATTTACTTTTTAAGCGCTGCAATGGTACATCCATGGTATATCACCACACTTGTAGCGTTTGGTATATTGAGTAAAGTT
>JBKJQV010000098.1:0-5991 GCA_046593815.1 Sediminibacterium sp.
GCGTTTTTTGCGGATGACAATTCGGTTGCCAACTATATTGGGTTTATAATGCTTGTCGTCTAAATTCAATTCATTGATTACTGTTTTTAAAACAGATCTACTATCATCGGTATCATAAATAGTAAAATTGCTTGGGTATCCTAAACGAGTGGCTTCTGCTCTAAGTATTCTTGCAAAAACACTATGAAAAGTTCCGATATATAAATTGCGAGCCTCTGAGTTACCTAAAATTTTTTCAACTCGCTCCTTCATTTCAGCAGCGGCCTTGTTGGTAAAAGTGAGTGCTAAAATATTAAATGCATCTACTTTATGTTTTGCCATCAAGTGAACAATACGTGTGGTTAATACTTTTGTTTTACCACTTCCTGCTCCCGCTACAATCATTAAAGGGCCATTAATATGGGTAACTGCCTCACGTTGTGGTTCATTTAAACCAACCAAATATTCCTGCATACATTAATCACTTTCTTCTGCAAGATAGGTGCTTGTTAGGCATAAAAAAAACCCCGATAATTCGAGGTCTTTTGCGATATTTATTTATTTATTTTTTTGTCTCTAATAATTTAAAGAATTGGTCGAGTTGAGGAAGAATTACAATTCTTGTTCTACGGTTAGAGGCTCTACCTTCAGCTGTAGTATTATCACCAATTGGAATGTACTGACCTCTACCAGCGGCTGTCATTCTTTTTGGATCTAATCCATAAGTGTCTTGTAAAATTCTTACAACTGTTGTTGCTCGTTTAACACTCAAATCCCAATTATCTAAAATTTGACCACTAGCACGAATGGCCAATGAATCGGTATGACCTTCAACTAAGAATTCTATATCGGGTTGAGCATTTAATACTTTGGCTACTTTTCCTAATACTTCTTTTGCGCGCTCAGTTACATCATAGCTACCTACTTTAAACAAGAGCTTATCTGAAATATCAATATAAACAACACTCTTATCAATTTTAATATTAATGTCTTTATCATCTAAATTTCCAATAGCGCCCTTAAGGTTCATAACCAACGCCATATTTAACGAGTCCTTACGTGCAATTGAACCTTGAAGATCTTTGATATAAATGTCTTTTGCTCCAATATTTTCTAATGACTTTTTAATACTTTCAGCTTGTGCGCCAGTTACAACCGAAAGTCCTTCTAATTGTTTTAAAACTGTATTGCTATTTTGTTTTAGAAATTCAGTTTGATTGTTTAAAGAGCTAATTTGACTTTCTAGCCCAGCCTTTAGGGCCGCCAACTTATCTTTATCGGCGTTGGCTTTATTTAATTCATCTTGTAAGCTTCTGTACTTGCCTTGTAGGTCGGTATAATTGCCCTTAAGTTCTGCATATTGAGCATCTGCTTGTCTCATTTGTTTTTGACTAACACAAGAAAATAAACTAACAGATGCAAAAGCAACAAATAAGTAAATTTTAATATTCATAGTTTAAATTTTTTGTAAAGTTAACTAATGAACGTTTTTGGAATATAAAAATTGCCTACTTCAATAAATACTAACAAAAAATTAAATGAATGAAACCGATTCTATTTGATTATACCAGTTCGTATATTGATGTTGAAAACGCTCATCTACTACTTTTCGTTTTATTTTTAAAGTTGGTGTTAAAATTCCATTTTCAAGTGTCCACTCATCTTTTAGTAACATTATTTTTGCAACTTGTTCGTGGTGTTCTAATTGTTGATTAACTGTATTTAACAGATCGTTTAATTGTTCAATAATTGAAGTGCTGTTTTCGGAAAGCGCTTTTTGAGAAAGGGTACAAAGCAATAAAGGTGCAGGCATGCCCGACCCAACAACACAAGCTTGAGAAACAAAGGGGTGTGATAAAACTTTAGATTCTATATTTCCCGGAACTACGTATTTTCCCTTACTCGTTTTAAATTGGTCCTTAATTCTTCCGGTGATTGTTAAATATCCTTCACTATCTATTGATCCTTCATCGCCAGTTTTTAACCATTCACCTTCAAACATTTCTGAAGTTAATTGTGGTTCTTTATAATAACCCAACATATTTGCATCGCTTTTTACAAGCACTTCATTTAAGGCGCCTAACTTAACTTCAACACCCGGATAACTTTGTCCTACCGTTCCAAATCGCGCAGCGTTTTTTCTGTTTACATGAGACAAGGCTGAGTTCTCAGTCATACCATAAGCTTCTTGAATAGTCATTCCCAACTTTGCAAAAAACACCAATACCGATTTATTTATAGGAGAGGCGCCGGTATATAAATATTTACATCTTTCTAATCCTAATTTTTTTTGAACTGCTTTTTTGATGATGCTTGAAACTATGGGAATACTAAGCATTCTGTTTAGCTTTTTTGTAGGCATTTTTCTTAAAATCTCTTCTTGCATTTTTTCCCAAATTCTTGGAACTGCTAAAAACACAGTGGGCTTTGTGTACTGAAGATTGGCAGAAAAGGTATCCATAGATTCAACAAAATAAACAGTGCCACCAGTAAAAATCGCACCACATTCTACCAACATTCTTTCTGCAACATGACAAAGAGGTAAGTAAGAAAAAAATATTTCATTATTAAATGGTGGGTTGCTATCTAAAAAGGATCGAACTGCAAAAGAAATTGCATGAAAACTATGCATAACACCTTTGGGTTGGCCAGTAGTTCCTGATGTATAAACAATACATGCCAAATCTTTAGAGTTGATATTGGGTATTCCTACTAGAGGGGTATTCATTTTTACCAAATCATCCCAATTAATGCATCCATGATTAAAATAATATGGAAAGCTTATTTGAGTTAGAGATGAAGGAATTCCTTTTCTAGTAATTTCTGGAGTATCTAGCTTTCCAACAAAAATTATTTTTGCTTCACTGTGCTTAATTATTTCACCAACTGCTTCTGGGGTAATATTAGGATAGAGCGGTACAGATACCATTTCGGCCATAGCAATTGCCAAATCACACATAATCCAATGCGCACAATTTTTACTTAGTATAGCAACTTTATCTCCTTTATTTAATCCACAGTTTTTAAGATAATTAGCTATACTTCTGATTTCTTTTCCAGCTTCGGCCCAAGTAAAATTTTGGTAAACTCCTTTAACGGGCTCTGCTAAAAAAAGTTGTTCGGGCTTTTCTTTTTCAAATTTGCAAAAAGCATCTCCAATGGTTGGGTATTGATTACTCATGTTTTTTATTTTTTTAAATGACCTAATCCTAAAGCTGGATTTTTACCTTCAATATTTGCGTAAAAATTAATAATGTATTGTAAATCTGCTTCTAAATTATCGGTAAGATAAAAGGGATTGGAAAATGAAATTTCCTTTTTAGCAAAATCAAATCCAGTTAGTACAATAGGAATATTAGCTTTTTGTGCAATATGGTAAAAACCAGTCCTTAATCGATCAACCTTTTTTCTAGTTCCCTCTGGAGAAAGAGCAAGAATAAAAGAATCATGTTGATTAATTAAGTCAACTACTTGATCTACCATATTGTTTTTGTGAGCTCTATCTACAGGAAAACCACCCATTTTTCGGAAAAAAAATCCAAAAGGTCCTTTGAACAGCGAGTCTTTCCCTAAAAATTTAAAATGATATAATTTGAGTTTGCTTCTTATTGCTAATCCAACTACAAAATCCCAGCTGCTTGTATGTGGCCCCATTAATACAATAGCCTTTTTTATTTGAAAGGGATAATTAGCGGCAATTTTCCAACCTTGTAATTGTAGAAATAAGTTCCACAGTATGCGCATAGCAATCAATTGAGCAAGATCAAGATAATGAAAAATGAGATTGTTTTAGCTTTTTTAAATAGAAAATGAATTAAGCGAATGAGCAATTTTCTATTTCGATTAAGCGTTTTGTTAAAAAACACTGCCATGAGCTCATTTAGAAGTTTTATTGGATCAGAATTAATGTCGCTCCGACAAAACATTTCAGCCTTACGGAATATGATTCCGGGGAGCATTAAATTAAAGCCAAGTGAGCGAAGAAGTATGTTTAAACTAAATACAAAGCGGCAAGTATTTGTAGAAAAAGCAATTGAATTCATGAGAAGAAATCCTAGTACAATTCCATCATATGTTGATATAACTGTTTGTAATAATTACTTAAATCTTTATACGCAATATTCAGAATTAATAATTGAAATTGATGAAATCAAGGCAAAACTAGAAGATGCTAAATTATTAATTGGGAATGAGGTTTTACAACAGTCAAGAGCATATTTCCAAAATGCTAAAACAGCAGCCAACTCAGGGATAGAGGAGTTTTCTGTTATTTATAATGATTTACATCCACATTATGCAGTAGGAAGAAATAGCAAAAAAGAAAGTAGTTTATTTGCATAGTTTATTCAGCTAAATTTAATAGTAATATATAAATAGTTAACATTGAATCCATCTCAAAAAATAATTATTATAACCGCGCCATCGGGTGCAGGCAAAACCTCTATCACTCAATTTTTATTGAATAAATATCCGCTTTTGTCTTTTTCCATCTCAGCAGCTACGCGTAAACCAAGAGCGGGGGAAGTTGATGGAGAGCAGTACTATTTTATGAGCGTAGAACAGTTTAAAACAACAATTGATGCTAATGAATTTGTAGAATGGGAAATGGTATATGAAGGTAATTATTACGGCACTTTAAAAAAAGAACTTCAACGAATTTGGGATCAGGGAAAAACACCTGTTTTAGATATTGATGTAAAGGGGGCTATACATATTCAACAAGAGTTTGGCAAAAACTGTCTGTCTATATTTATTGAACCACCTTCGGTGGATGAATTAAGAAAACGACTAGAAAGTAGGGGTTCAGAAACGGCTGAAAGTTTAGCCACGAGAATTAATAAAGCCAGTTATGAAATTTCGTTCAGTCATCAATTTCAACAAACTATTGTGAATCATGATTTGGCATTAGCTTGTTCAGAAACAGAACAATTAATAAAAAAATTCCTCGCTTGGTAAATGTGTTTCCGTACATTTATTATCTAACATTTTGCATATGTCGTTATTTACCAACCGAACCGTATTTATTACAGGTGCCAGCAGAGGAATAGGAAAAGCAATGGCTTTAAGATTGGCCGCTGAAGGAGCCAATATTGTAATTGCTGCTAAAAGTGTTTCAGAAGATCCAAGATTGGGAGGAACCATATATTCTGCTGCAGAAGAAGTAGAAGCAGCAGGAGGTAAAGCCTTAGCAGTGCAGTTAGATATTCGCAATGAAGAGCAAATTGAATCGGCTGTAAAGCAAGCTGTTGAAAAGTTTGGTGGGATTGATGTTTTAATTAATAATGCATCGGCCATTAATCTTACACCAACTGAACAAACAGAAACCAAGCGATTTGATTTGATGCAGAGCATTAATGTGCGTGGAACATTTTTAATGGGTAAGCATTGTATTCCGCATTTAAAAAAAGGGAATAACCCACATATTATTACATTATCACCTCCAATTAATTTAGATCCTAAATGGATGGGTGGGCATATAGCATATACAATTACCAAATACAGTATGAGTATGTTGGCATTGGGATGGGCTGCGGAATTAAAAGGCGCGGGTGTTGCATCAAATGCATTATGGCCAAGAACTACTATTGATACTGCTGCTGTAAGAAATTTATTGGGCGGAGAAACATTGGCCAAAATGAGCAGAACTACCGATATTTTAGCTGATTGTGTTTATTATATTTTATCGAAACCCGCCATGCAATGCACGGGCAATACTTTTGTAGATGAAGATGTATTGGCTGCTGAAGGCATCACCGATTTAGAAAAATATTCTGTAGTTCCTGGTGCTCAGTTATATAAGGATTTGTTTGTGTAGGGTTTTGTCACCCCGAGCCTGTCGAAGGGTCGGCACTGGGCATTGAGCATTACGGCATTGTCACCATGAGCTTGTCGAAGGGTCGTCATTTCGTTATTGGGTTTAAAAGGTTTATAGAGTCATTTCGACGACCTTGCTTGCGAAGGAGGAGAAATCTCTATTTCTCTTATAGTAGTAAATTATATTCAACGCAAAAG
>JBKJQV010000160.1:0-40862 GCA_046593815.1 Sediminibacterium sp.
GCTAATTATTAAGTGGCTCGATCAGCCAACACAAATATTACGTGCCGGAAGTAATTATTCCGATCGACTATCTAGTTACGCAACAAGTAATTGTAGAACGCCTGGCGGTCACCCAGAAGGATATTTAGAAGCATTCGCTAATATTTATAAAAATTTTGCTACTACATTAATAGCAAAAATAAATGGTACAACTCCACCCAAAGAAGCACTTGATTTTCCTTCTGTAGAGGATGGCATAAGAGGAATGGCATTTATTGATAATGTAGTTGCATCATCTAATTCTACAATTAAATGGACTGAGCATAGAGTTTAAATAAGTTGCGTGTGACGGGTTGATATAACTCGTAACCCGCAACTCATAACCCGCAACCCTAAAACCCGTAACCCGCAACCCTAAAACCCATAACTTTTTATTATGAGAACGATTAAAGGACCCGGCATTTTTTTAGCACAATTTATGGGAGATGAAGCTCCATTTAATTCGCTTGAATTGATTTGCAAATGGGCAGCTAGTTTAGGTTTTGCGGGAGTTCAAATTCCATCATGGGATAAACGCTGTATTGATTTACAAAAAGCTGCAGAAAGTAAAACCTATGCCGATGAAATTAAAGGTATTGTTGAATCTGCTGGCTTACAAATTACTGAATTATGTTCTCATTTACAAGGACAACTAGTTGCAGTAAATCCCGCATATGACACTTTATTTGACGGATTTGCACCAGAAGCATTAAGGGGTAACCCAACCGCAAGAACCGAATGGGCGGTTCAACAATTAAAATATGCAGCAAAAGCTTCGAAGAACCTAGGACTCAATGCCCATGGTACTTTCAGCGGAGCATTGCTTTGGCAAACAGTTTATCCTTGGCCACAACGACCAGCAGGATTAGTTGATATTGGTTTTGATGAATTAGCAAAAAGATGGTTGCCTATTTTAAATGTGTTTGATGAAAATGGGGTTGATCTTTGTTATGAAATTCACCCTGGAGAAGATTTGCATGATGGAGTTAGTTACGAATTATTTTTAGATAAAGTAAATAATCATAAAAGAGCATGTTTATTATATGATCCATCACATTTTGTACTTCAATGCCTCGATTACAAAACATATATAGATCATTACCACGAACGTATAAAAATGTTTCATGTAAAAGATGCAGAATTTAATCCTACGGGTAAACAAGGTGTTTATGGTGGTTATCAAAGTTGGATTAACAGAGCGGGAAGATTTAGGTCGCTGGGTGATGGTCAGGTTGATTTCAAATCGATCTTTAGCAAATTAGCACAGTACGATTATTCTGGTTGGGCTGTGATGGAATGGGAATGTGCAATTAAGCATCCCGAAGTTGGTGCTGCCGAAGGAGCTCCGTTTATTAAAAACCATATAATACAAGTTACCGATAAAGCATTTGATGATTTTGCTGGAACTGGAATAGATGATGAGTTGAACAAAACTATATTAGGCATAAAATGAATTAGGAATTATGAATTATGAGTTAACTAAAAAAGTGTAATTTTAAATATAAAAATAAATCAATTTGAAAAAGTATATTGTATCATTTGCATTTGTAGGAGTCTTACTTGCTTGTGGAAGTGGAGAAAAAAAAGAAGCGAAAGCTACTGAAGCAGCTACTACAGCCACTCCTGCAGTTAGCGATTTAAGTTCTAACCCCGATTATCAAAAAGGGCTGGAACTAATTGGTAAATCAGATTGCTTAACCTGCCATAAAATAAAGGAAAAATTAATAGGCCCTGCTTATGCAGATGTTGCTGCTAAATATGAAAACAACGAAAGCAATATTAAGATGCTTGCTGGTAAAATAATAAAAGGCGGAAAAGGAGTTTGGGGCGAAGTTCCAATGACTCCTCATCCTCAGATAAGCGAAGCTGATGCAGAGCAAATGGTAAAATATATTTTCTTGCTTAAAAAATAACTAAATCATGATCCCAATTTTTGCATTTGTATTTTCATTGGCAAGTCAACTTTTTACTACTCCTATTCAACCTAAACAAAATGAATGGATTAATTTATTTGATGGAATAACAACTAAAGGTTGGCATAGTTATGGCAAATCAACTGCAGGCTCTGCATGGAAAGTAGAAGACGGTGTATTGTTTTTAGATGGATTAAGTAAAAAAGATTCTTCAGTAAAAGGTGGTGATATTGTAACTGATGAATCATTCGGCAATTTTCATTTGAAGCTGGAATGGAAAATTTCTAAAAATGGAAATAGTGGTATTATTTTTTATGTACAAGATGATCCCTCGAAGTATGATTATGTTTGGTATACTGGTCCTGAAATGCAAGTATTAGATAATGATGGCCACCCAGATGGAAAAATTAAAAAGCACAGAGCTGGAAATTTGTATGACTTAATTGAAGGAAAAGAAGGCGCAGTAAATAAAGTGGGTGAATGGAACTTAGTAGAAATAATTAGCAATAATGGTCAACTCGATTTTTATTTAAATGGAATAAATGTAGTTTCTACAACATATGGCAATGCTGATTGGAGGGGATTAATTGCAGGAAGCAAATTCAAAACCAAGCCTGATTTTGGGAAAGTATTTAGTGGGCATATTGCATTGCAAGACCACGGCGATAATGTTTGGTACAGAAACATCATGATAAAAAAATTATAAGCAATGCATCTGTTGAATGATGAATATTTCATGCAGCAGGCATTGAAAGAAGCACAATCAGCATATGATGCTGATGAAGTACCTGTGGGAGCTGTTGTTGTGATGAATAATAAAATTATTGCACGCGGACATAATCAGGTTGAATTATTAAATGATTCTACTGCACATGCAGAAATTATTGCACTTACATCTGCTTACAGTTCTCTCGGATCTAAATACCTTCCCGATGCTACATTATATGTAACAGTTGAACCATGCATTATGTGTTGTGGTGCAATTTATTGGGGTAAATTAGGACGCATCGTTTATGGAGCTTCTGATGAAAAAAATGGATACAAGCATATTACACAAGATAAATGGCCATTTCATCCTAAAACTGAATTGGTTCATGGTGTAATGGAAGCTGAATGTGCATTTTTAATGAAATCGTTTTTTAGATCGAAGAGATAGGCATTGGGTTCTTTCGATTTCAGAAACAAGTTAATCATGTAACATTTCATTGATAGAAGTTAACTAAATTGCATCAAATTCATAATTCATAATTTATAATTCTATGTCATTTACACTTCCAGCTTTACCATACGCACACGACGCATTAGAACCGCATATTGATACTACTACTATGCAAATACATCATGGTAAGCACCATCAAGCTTATGTAGATAATTTAAACAAAGCAATTGCTGGAACTCCCAACGAAGGAAAGTCGTTAGAAGAATTAGTGAAAGTAGCTGGAACAATTAGCCCTGCTGTTCGTAATAACGGCGGTGGACATTGGAACCATAGTTTTTTCTGGGAGAGTTTAGCACCTAATGCTGGTGGAACACCTTCAGGTGAATTAGCAGATGCAATTAATAGCGCATTTGGTTCTTTGGATGCTTTTAAAGAAAAGTTTGCAGCAGCAGGTATGACTCGTTTTGGTAGTGGATGGGCTTGGTTAAATGTAAAAGATGGCAAGCTTGAAGTTTCTTCTACTCCAAATCAAGATAATCCTTTGATGGATGTTACCGAAGTTAAAGGCACCCCTATTTTAGGCGCTGATGTTTGGGAACATGCTTATTATTTAAAATACCAGAATCGCAGAGCCGATTATTTAGCTGCATTTTGGAATGTAGTTAATTGGAATAAAGTTGCCGAGCGTTTTAGTGCTTCAAAATAAACTGAAATTAATATTGTATTTTTATCCCACCTTGTTTTGTTCGAGGTGGGATTTTTTTTAAACGATTATTTATGAAACAATTTATTTTTTGCCTTTGTTTATCTATTTTATTTATTGCTTGTTCGGATGAGCATAAAACAATTGTTGTAATGAGTAAGGGTGATGCCGCTATTGATTTAAATGCCGGTACAATTAAATCAACAGATGGATCAGGACATGATGAAAAATTGTTGAACATTGATAGTAAAAAACTAAGTTTTAAATTAAGTACCCCTGCTGGAGAAGCAACAGTAGAAATGTTGGACAATGGATTATATGTTATCAACGTAAAGAACGATACCATCATTGGGAGCTATCAAAAATACATTAGTGCTAAACAGACTCAGGATGTAATTACACAAGAATCTCTGAAACAAAAAATAGATTCATTAAAATTATTGGTTGAAGGAAAAAATATTTCAGTTGCAAATCGTAATTATTTTATTCTTCCAAATCAGGCGGTAAAAATATCTAGTAATCATTTATCGGAAGTTGTTGGTCCATATCATCAAATGCGATCTGCTGAAAAGGTAGATGGCAAAGATCCAGAGATATACCGTTTTTACAGTATTAAAGAAATCAGGGAAATGATTGTGAAGTTGCAGGCTCTTACAGTTGCACCAAAGCAGTAATTAAGGTACCGGATCCCAGCCAGAACCTCCTCCTGGTCTGCATTTGCTGAATCGTTTAATAAATAACCATCCTCCTTTAAAAAGTCCATATTTTTTCAAAGCTTCTTCTGCATATTTTGAACAACTAGGAACAAATCTGCATTTGGGACCTAAAATAGGAGAGATAATGTATTGATATAATTTAATGAATGGAATGAATACATAACCCAATATGGTTGATATTGAAAAATGTTGTTGGTTTTTTTTAGTTGATATTTTACAGTTTGAGCACATACTTTTTTATTTTTTATTCGTCATCTCATAATGTAAAACACTTTTTTCTTCATTAGATTTCTCTCCGCCAGGGCGGATCGAAATGACGCAATCACACATTATCATAATAACTAAATAAATCAATAACTTAGTCTCACAATAACTCAATAACTCAATAACTTCTCCAACACCCTCCGCATTGGTTCTCTTAAATCTACAAGTTCTGGTAACTCCTTTCCAATAAATAAAAAAAACACAGATAAATGCAACTCCTTTAATTCTATAGTTGAAACAAGTTCTTGTTTTTGTGTTCTATAATTTTCACGCAATAATCTTTTCACTCTATTTCTATCAACAGCTTTTTTAAAGACCCTTGCACTTACTCCAACACCTGCATTAACTCCTTTCTTATTAAACAAAGTTTCATCTGCCTTATTCAATGTATAAAAAACTTTAATTGGAAAAACAGTCAATGATTTACCTGTTGCAAATAACTCATCAAAAGCTTTTCGGCTTTTAAGTTTTTCTTGCTTTGGATAGCTGTTTACTTTGGTCATTGTTTACAAAACTAAAAAAGCCCCGCCATAAAGACGGAGCTATTATTTTAAACCCACCATAGCTATCAAATTTTTGACTGCTATTATTCTCCTTAAAGAGAAAAGTTGGGAATTTACTTTAATCCTTTTTCGCTGGAAACAGATAGTTTCTTGCGACCTTTCGCTCTGCGGCTTGCCAATACTTTACGGCCATTTGCAGATTCCATACGTTTACGGAAACCGTGTACGGTTTTTCTACGACGCTTATGTGGTTGGAATGTACGTTTCATTGATGTATTTTTTTACTAACCCTAAAATAAAGTTTCTTTTCATTGCTTCAGTCACCATACCGCCGCTTGTGAAAGGACGGCAAAATTAGGAAAAAAAACTTAACGACCCAACAGAATATGCTCCGATTTAATGGATTTTCCGAAGAAAATTGCTCCATTTTCATCAAAATCCTTGGTTGAATCGGTAGTACAAAATCGAATCTTACCATTTAGGGCGCATTTTGCTGCTATTTCGGGGTGTCGGTTGAGGTATTCTTTGAGGCTGTTGGCCACAATTTCGCCTTGTGAAATAATTTTCACCCCGAGTTGTACATTTTGGAGAATCTTGGGTAATAACAATGGATAATGGGTACATGCAAGTAAAATAGTATCGATCTGAGGAGATTTTTGTAATAAACGATCTATATGTTGTTTGATAAAATAATCGGCTCCAAGGCTATCATATTCTTTGTTTTCTACTAAAGAAACCCAGATAGGGCAAGCTTCTTGGAATACATTTATTTCAGGAAAAAAATGAGCAATTTCTAATAAATAACTTTTGCTTTCTACTGTTCCATTGGTAGCTAATATGCCAATGTTTTTAGAAGAAGAATACTTTCCAATTACTTCTGCTGTTGGCCTAATAACTCCTAGAACTCTTTTATTTGGATATAGATTCGGTAAGTTTTTTTGTTGAATATTTCTAAGTGCTTTTGCCGATGCAGTATTGCAAGCTAATATTACCAATTCACATCCTTGTTTAAAAAACCATTGCATTGCTTCCCAAGTGTATTCATACACCGTTTCGAAAGATCGAGTGCCATATGGAGCTCTGGCATTATCGCCTAAGTACAAATAATCATATTCGGGCATTACACTTATCAAATTGTTTAAAATGGTAAGTCCACCATATCCACTATCAAATACTCCAATTGGGGCTTTATTAATTGGCATAGCTTAAAGATAACGCACAAAAAAAGACCAGTCATTAAATGCTGGTCTTTTTCGAATTATTTTTTATTACTCATTATCCTTTCCCAGCTGGTTTACCCATTGGCTTAGTTGCAGGAGCAGGACCACCGCCAGATGCTGCTCTCCAAGCATCGTCAATTTCCTTTGGTAAAGGCAGTTTTAATTTTTGCGCTACACGAATAGTAAGGTTATCTAATAAATTGGGTTGAACATAAGGAGAAATAGATTCTGCTTTTAAAACAATTGTGTACTTCTGATCAGCAACAATTGATGCTAAAGCTTCAGCAATTTTAACTCTATATGGATTAACTAATTGCTCATATTTACCTTCTTCCATTTGTTGTTGGTACTGTTGCCAGTTAACCAATTTATACCTTAATTGAAGTAATTCTTTTGTAGCAATCTCTCTTGCTTTAGCGGGCATTGTAGCAGAATCTTTTTTAAAGATGCTATCTCTACGTTGGAAATCACCTACTGAATATTTATACTCTTCTTGCAAAGAATCGATACGGTAACTTTGCATTAATGTATCAACTTTGCTGATTCCTGGAAATAAAGAAAGAGCAGCTTGCTCATCAAAGTATCCAATTTTGGCATTCTGTGCACTAGCACTGTTGGTGAAAAGCAAAGCCAATGCAAATGCCACACACACGAATAGAATTTTTTTCATTGTAATGAAATTTATTGTTTTTTGTTTATTGACTAATTTTTAATACCCATTTCCCTCAGCACTTCATCACTCTTATCTAGCTTTGGGTCGGCAAATATAACGGTAATTCCTTCACTTTTATCCAGAACAAAATCATAAAATCGGGCAATTGCTATTTTTTGAATGGCATTATATACCTTATCCTGTATGGGTTTAACTAGTTTTTGGCGTTCTTTAAACAAATCTCCTTCATAGCCAAAACGCTTTTTCTGCAATTCTCTTACTTCTTTTTCTTTTACAAATAATTCATCTTCTCTTTTCTTCTTTAAATCTTCAGTAAGCATAAACTGTTCAGCTTCGTAATTCTTATACATTTTATCGAGAATGGCTTGTTTATCATCAATTTCTTTTTGCCATTGTTCGCCTACTTGTTGAAGCTTTTTATCTGCGTCTTTGTATTCAGGTATCTTACTCAAAATGTATTTGGTATCAATTATTGCATAGCGTTGTTGAGCTATTGCACTAAATGAGCAACAAGCAGAAATAAGTAATAAAAAAAATGTTTTTTGCATACAAATCATTTTAAAAGGTTGATTATTCTGGTTCAAAACCTAGCATAAAGGTAAAGCGAGCAGCATCCTTCATGGAGTTGGTTCCATTAAACCTATCCAATCCTATGCCATAATCAAATCCAAGCAATCCAAACATTGGTAAAAAGAAGCGCATACCCACGCCCACAGACCTTCTTAGTTGAAATGGATTATAATCTTTCATTGTGTACCATCCATTAGCTGCTTCAAAAAAGGCCAATGCGAAAATGGTACTACTCGGATTTAAACTGAGTGGGTAACGCATTTCCATAGTATACTTATTGAAAATAGTAAAATACTGGCTAGCCCTTTGTTGATCTGGATTAATCCGAGGATTAGAGTTATCATAAACAGGATAACCCCTATGTGCAATAATATCAAAACCTAACAATGCAAACTGATTACTAAGCCCAGCATCACCCACCTGAAAACGTTCGAAAGGAGATACTTGTAAATCTGTATTAAACCTGCCTAAGAAACCAAACTTTGCAGCGAATCGCATAACAAATTGCTTGTTTTTATCTTCTCCATGTGGTTTACCTAATGGTACAAACCATTCTGCATTAAACCTCCACTTGTGGTATTCAATCCACTTGTATGGATTATCAGCAGGATTGATACTTTTATCGATTAAAGAAAAAGGAGGTGTTATTTGTAAGCTAGCTAAAAAGTTAGAGCCCGATTTTGGAAAAGTTGGTTGATCAATTGATGAACGTTGAAGTGCAATTCTGAAGTTTAAATTATTTACATTTCCATTGTCTAAACCCGGAAGATTTACTGGATCGATAGCGTAGTTACTCAATTTATAACTTGTATAGTTTAAACCCATTGATAGAGAAAAATAATCATCAGGCCATTTTAATTGTTTAGCAATACTAACAGTTGCTCCAGTAGTAGAAATATAACGCTGATCTGCTACATTAGGATTATAAGCTCCTGTTAATGGATCATAAGTTTGGCCGTATTTGGTATTGAAAATGCTAAATGTAAGTGCATTTCTTTTTTTACCTCCTAACCATGGTTCTGTAAATGAGAAGTTATAAGAACGGAATGCCTTACCATTACTTTGTACACGCAAACTTAATTTTTGACCATCACCCATTGGTAATGGATCCCATGCTTTTTTATTAAAGATATTTTTAACTGAGAAGTTGTTGAAAGAAACGCCTAGCGTACCAGTTAAACCAATTAGTCCACCCCAACCAGCACTTAACTCTAACTGATCGCTCGATTTTTCTTCTACACTATAATTAATATCTACTGTTCCATCTTCCTGATTAGGAACAGGATTTGGTGTGATTTTTTCTTGATTAAAATAATTCAATTGTGCAAGTTCACGCACTGAGCGAATTAATAATTGTCTGCTGAATTTTTCTCCTGGTATTGTTCTTATTTCTCTTCTGATTACATATTCTTTAGTACGGTCATTGCCAGTAATACGTACATTTTTAATAGTAGCCTGTGGACCCTCAATTACCCTAATTTCAAAATCGATAGTATCGTTGTAAACTGCAGTTTCTATGGGATCTGTTCTAAAAAACAAATATCCATCATCTTGGTATAAACCACTAATATCACCACCATCGGGAGATGAAGACTTTCCTAATTTTTTATTTAAAATTTCTTGATTATAAATATCCCCTTTTCTAATACCCAATACTTGTGACAAAACTGAATCTGAGTATTTAGTATTACCTCTCCAAGTAATATTTCCAAAATAATACCTACGACCTTCATTCATCTTAATATCAATATTCAAATTACCGTTACCAGTAGCATAAACAGTATCATTTTCTATAACAGCATCTCTATAACCCAGCGTATTGTAATATTCTAAAAGGCTTCCTTTGTCTTCAGTGTATTTCTTCTCATCAAACTTAGCAGAAGAGAATTTAATTCTTATATAAGGATCAAGGATTTTTTTAGTTTTAGAAAAAGTGAGGAACCCTTTTTCTTTCATATATTGATCAAAAGTATAATGCTTAGGTATTACAATTTTTCCACTATCATAACTTGGGAAAAGTGAAAGTCTTGATTTCTCTTTAGATCCTTTAAGTTGTTTTTTTAATTTACCTTCTTCAATACTTGTATTACCAAAATTGATATTACTGATTTTAACCTTTGGGCCTTTATCAATAATAAAATTAAGTGCGAGTGTATTGTCGATTGATGAGTCTTTACGCTCTGCTACTTTTACAGTTGTTTCTCTGTAACCTTTTTCTGCATAGAATTTTTTAATAACTTCTGTTGCAGTAATTTTCATATTTTCTGTAACTACCCTATTTGGAACCAACCCAGTTTTTCCTCTTAAATCATCTGACTGACCTTTTGGAACTCCTATAAAATAAAAATTAGATAATCTTGGCCTTTCAGAAACTACCATTTCTAAATCAATTTCTTTGCCAGCAACTCTAGTAATATAAATTTCAACATTACTAAAATAATTCTGGGCCCAAAGTTTAGTTATGGCTTTAGAAAAATTGTCGCCGCCAGGAATTGCAATTTCATCACCAACACTAATACCTGAAATTGAAATCAATAAATTTTCATCAAAGAAACGATTACCTGTTACTTTAATATTGGCTACCTTATATTTCTTCTGTGTTTTCTGATTAAAAATATTAATCAGGTCAGCTTCTATTGAAGTAATAGTAGTATCTGAGCTAGATGTCTTTTGAGCAAAAGCTGATTGGGTATTAAGTAAAACAACTAAAGCGAACAATAATAATTTAAACACTTTCTGCATCCGGTTTCTGTTAGTTCTAGCAATTAATTTGGTAAATTGGTGGGCAAATTAACCCGAATATTGAAAACTGTTTGTTAAACCTGAATTTGTTTTCCAGTTTTTCCAAATCTCCGCTCTCTCGATTGATAGTCTAAAATGGCTTCGTAAAGGTTTTCTTTCCTAAAATCGGGCCACCTTGTATTGGTAAAATAGAGCTCTGCATAGGCCAATTGGTACAATAAAAAATTGCTAATTCTATACTCACCACTAGTTCTAATCATTAATTCTGGGTCAGGAAACTCACTAGTACTAAGGTAATGCTCTAAAATTTCGGCATTAATAGTTACTGGATCAATTTTTCCTGCTTTTACGTCGATACCTATATTTTTAACAGCATTTACCAGTTCCCACCTACTACTATAACTCAATGCCATTATAAGATTCAGTCCAGTATTTTGCTGAGTCATCTGTAAGGCTTCTTGTAACTCAGCAGCAGCAAAAGGAGGTAATAGGTCTAAGTTTCCTATAACATGTAATCGAATATTGTTTTTATTTAGTATCGGCACTTCCTTATGAATAGTATCTACCAATAAACTCATTAATCCTTCCACTTCTGGTTGTGGTCTATCCCAGTTTTCTGTACTAAATGCATATAGCGTGAGGTATTGAATACCCAATTCTGCTGAGCCTTCTACTATATCTCGCACACTCTCAACACCATGAAAATGCCCATATAATCGTTCTTGCCCTTTTTCTTCAGCCCAACGCCCGTTGCCATCCATAATAATAGCAATGTGACTTGGTAGTCTTTGCTTATTTATTTTGGACAAAAGGTCTTCTGTTTGAACCATGCATTTTATTTAGGCTGCGAATTTAACAAAATCAATGGTCTTTGCCGATTTAAATGCAATTAAAACAAGACTATTTAATTTGTTGGGCATTTATAAGTCTGTAAATTGAAGGAAATGCCCACTTTTAGGGTTACAAACGCATCCGCTTTTAAACTAGAGCCTCTTTGTTTTCCTTTTGTACCAATTGAAGAACCTGTTTCATAGCTTCTATCTTGCAATAAAAAACCTGGAGATAAAGAGCCATCGGGCAGCGGAGGAAAGGCATCTGGTGCATAAAGTCCGCTAACATCATCTAAATAATCGGTATTAGTAAAGCGGTATATTGCTTCAGCAAAAAAATTGGTACGAGGATTTAAAGCATATTTAATACCAAAAGTAAAAGGAATACTCATAGCTGTTGCTCCATAAGTGTTTAAATTAGGGTACAAAGAGCTACCCTGTCCTTCGGTACCTAATGGTCTAAGCAAGAATTTTTCGCCGCTTAAATAAGTATATGGATCATAGCTAAATACTCCCACTCCTAATCCGATATATGGGGTAAAGTTATATCCTTCAAACCCAGGCTGGAAGCGAAAAAAATTAAAATCACCCGAAACGCTTAATTCCCAAACATTGGTATTAAAACTTAAATTTCTTGTTACTAAAAAGGGATTGGAATTGTAAACATCAGAATATCCTAAAAAAGTGTATTCACCTGAAACCCTTACACCAATATAATTAGTAAGCTGTTTTCTATAAAACATACCAAAAGCCAGTTTAGGAGCATTGATTCTTACATCTTGATTAAGATCACCAAAATAATGACCAACACCAACGCCAATACCAAGTTCACCAGTATGTACAAAACTTTCCATTAGTTGAGCATTGGTCATAAACCATGAACAAACTATAAAAAATATGATACTAACTTTTTTAACCATACCACTATTTTGCTATGTAAAATAGCATCAATTTTTATAACAAAAAATGTTAATTTCTTTTATCAAGACCCCAAGTAAGCTTTGTTCGCAGCGTGGAAAGAAAAGTATTTTCATTTAATCTAACCAAGTTTACACCAAACAATTCTTTTCGGATGGCTAGTTGCACTGTTTTGGGAACAATTTCTCTTCTTGCATCCATTGCACAAATAAATTGGTCTGCCCTTCCTTCAACTTCAAAAGAAATAACATTATTATCGGGGACAACAATTGAACGAACATTTAAATTATGAGGTGCTACAGGTGTAATAACTAGACTAGATGAATCTGGAAATAAAATGGGACCATTACAACTTAAATTATAACCTGTAGAGCCAGTTGGCGTTGAAACAATTAATCCATCTGCCCAATAAGTATTTAAGAACTCACCGTTCATATAAGTATGAATTTTTATCATTGGCGAAGTATCTCTCTTATAGATTGCAAATTCATTTAAAGCAAATGGTGCATTTTCAAATAACGGCATATTTGAATCAAGATGAATTAATGTTCTTTTATCAATTAAAAAAGTATGGTTAACCAATGCATCTACTGCATGGGCTAATTCTTCTTTACTGATACTAGCTAAAAATCCAAGTCTGCCAAAATTAATTCCTAACAAAGGAATATTTTTTTCTTTAACTAATGTAACTGCGTCAAGCATGGTTCCATCTCCGCCCAAGCTAATTAAACAGTTGATAGATTCATCTAAATCATCGGAACCACTGAATGAAATGAGTTTTTTTGTTAGATGATCAGGGATATGAAACTGTTCCATTAAAGTATTGAACAGTAAAATTTCGGTATCATATCTACCCAACTCTTCCAATAATATTAATAATGGATTTTCCTGTTCAATATCTAATCCTCTACTATAAATAGCAACCTTCATAATAATTTTTTAATCCTAAGAAATCAATTTACATATTGAGATAAGAAATTAAATGCTGATAATTTTCTTTTAATTCATTAGCATATTCTTCTTCACCAAAAAAATAACGCACTATGTAATCATATCGTTGGAAAGTGGCAACAATATCCGACACTTCAATTTTATTAATTTTCATTGTTATAATCAACAATCCAGTACTTGCTTCGGTATAAGTATTCAATTGTGTTATGTAAGAGTCATTGGTTTCTACTAAACGGCTTAACTCTCCAAATGAAAAATTTCTTTTATCTGTTTCTAATACTATTAGACCGCCCTTTTCTTCAATACCCAAAAACAAAGTCACGGTTTTAAATAAATCTTTTGCCAAAATCACTCCTAGGAGTTCCATTTGATCATTTACAACAGGCAATAAAGTCAACTCGTTATTTGCTATTGTTTTTAAAGCACTAAGAAAATGTTCTTCATTTTTAATAAAAAGTTGTTTAAGTATTTCTGGAGAAGATAAATGAGCATCAGTTTCATCTGCGTCAATTAAATCATCTTTACCAACAACTCCTACAAACTTATCATTACTTAAAACTGGCAAATGCAGTACGTCGTAATCATCCATTAACTGCAGTGCAAATGATGCTTTGTCAGCAATATTGAGTGAAGGGAAACCGGTATTTAATAATTGAGATATAAGCATAAACCAGTATAAGGTTTTTATCTCTACAAATTAGCAGCAGTTTTAGTTGAATGCTTTTGTAAGAATCCATCTAAAATTTGGTTAAATTCTTCTGGAACTTCCATCATAGGTGCATGACCACATTTATCGATAAAATGCAATTCTGAATTAGGTATTAATTTGTTAAATTCTTTACCCACAAATGGAGGTGTAATGATATCATTTTGGCCCCATACTAACAAAGTTGGTTGTTTAATTTGATTTAACTCTTCTCCTAAATTATTACGAATTGCACTTTTAGCCAACGCTATAATTTTAATTACTTTAACCCTGCTTACGGTAATTTCAAATACTTCATCAACAAGTTCTTTTGTAGCCATTGCAGGATCATAAAAGGTAAGCTCTGTTTTTTTCTTTATATATTCATAGTCGCCACGTTTAGGGTAACTATCACCCATACCATTTTCGAACAAACCACTACTTCCTGTTAAAATTAATGTTTTAATAAGATTAGGATGTTTCAGAATATGAACTAATGCAACATGGCCACCCAAAGAATTACCCAATAAATGAATATTATTATATCCACGAGCTTCAATAAATTTTTGAACATATTTTTCAAGACCACCTACAGAAGTGTGAAAAATATCTAAATCAAATAGTGGAAGAATAGGTACAACTACCTTAAATTTCTTACTAAAATGGTCTACCAAGTGCTCAAAATTACTCATTGCACCAAATAATCCATGCAATAAAAGCAAGGTTTCTCCTTCGCCTTCCTCTACAAACTTGAATTTATCTTCGTTTTTAATTGTATAAATCATGCACTATTGTTGAAGCAATTCTTGCTAAATTACTGAAAATAAGGCAAATGGAAGCAGATCAAGCTATCGGACTTATTTCTTATGCCAAGTTCTTGCTTAATGAATCAAAGAATTTTGTAAGCTCTTCAAACATCCCTTTAAAAATTGGAATTATTTTTGCAAATAAATTGATAATATATGGGCCCCAATTTTGAATATATGGATATGCTTTTGATGTGGCAATTACAGGTGGTTTTAACAGATGTAATTGAGCTAAATAAAAAATCAATACACTAAAAACGGTAACATAAATACAACAGTAAAATACTATTCCACCCAATTTATTTAACCATCCAAGCATAGAAAGCTGGAGTGTAGTTTCGATAATAGCAGCGCAAATTCTAACTATTATACTCACTGCAATAATTATAATAACAAAAGCCAAAAAGGGTAACCAACCTGCATGAATATTAATTGTTTCGGATAACCATTTTGCTACTAGTGTACTCATTTTAACAGCTGCTGCTAATCCGAGTATAATAGCAAAAAAAGAAAATACGGCTACAACCAGCCCTTGCTTTATTCCTTTAAAAATTGCAAGTATTAATAGTGCAAACAAGCAAATGTCTATGACCATTGAAGTCGTTTATTTATTCAATAACGCCTTTACTACTTCGGCAATTGCTTTTCCATCAGCTTTACCTGCTAATTGTTTGCTTGCCGACCCCATTACTTTGCCCAAATCTTGTATAGAATTAGCACCAACTTCAACAATAATTGCTTTTATAGCTGTTTCTAACTCCTCTTTAGTAAGCTGAGCTGGAAGAAATTTTTCTAACACTTCTATTTCTTCTATTTCTTTTTGGGCAAGGTCTTCGCGGTTTTGCTCTTGAAATATCGACAATGAGTCTTTGCGTTGCTTCACCATTTTTTGCAAAAGTTTCATTTCACCATCTTCAGTAATTACTCCGTTAGCTCCTGGCTCAGTTTTAGCTTTGATGATTTCTGCTTTTATGGCCCTAACACCTCTCAAAAGCGCTTCATCTTTGGCTTTCATTGCTTCTTTCATTAATTGCATTACTTTCTCTTCTAAGCTCATGGTAAATTATTTATTATTGGTTAATTGAGATTCTCTAAATTTTTTATAAAAATCTTTGGAGAAGTTTTTCATATCATCGGTAAGCTCTTGGTTTTGGGTTGCACGCAAAAAAGTATCGGCCATTCCCATTAAAGTTTGGTAATAAAAATCGGCCATTTCATCTACCATCATGTCTTTTGTCCATAAGTCTATTCTCAATGCGCTTTTATCTGCTGCATCCCAAAAAGTCATCATCATTGCTCTGGCATCTTGCTTTATATCTGCCGTACTATCTGAGGCCGACCATTGAATATTTTGAGGAACTTTTTGCTCATCTAAAATAATATCAACTGTAATATTAGATTGCTTCATTTGTTTAATTTGAGTTGGCGAAATTACTACGAAACCTTAACTGTAGCTATTATTTCCTTCCAAAATAATGCAGCAGTTTTATCCCAATTATATGTTTCAGCCCTTAGTAGACCTTTATTAATGATAGTTTCCCTCAATTTTTCGTCTTTATACAATAATTGCATTTGTTCGGCAATTTTAATTGGATTGAGTGAATCGGCATATAAAGCTGCGTCATCACCAACTTCTGGCATACTAGTATTATTTCCAGCAATAACAGGTACCCCAGCTTGCATAGCTTCTAAAATTGGTAGGCCAAACCCTTCATAAGTAGAAATATACAAGGATGCATATGCTCCAGCAGTTAATTTTTGGAGTAAATCATCTGATAGATAGCCAGTTAAAACCACGTCGTTTTTGTATTTATAGGTTTTTAATTTTTCAAGAATTTCCTGATAATTCCAAGCTAATCTTCCTGCAAAAACCAGTTTCATATTGCTTTTATGCCATTTTTTAAAAAGGGAGAATGCTTTGAGCATATTGATTAAATTCTTGCGTGGACTGATGCCCCCAACACAAATAAAATATTCGAAGCCTTCCGTATACGCTTCTTTAATCTGTTCTTTTTCTTCCCAACTAATAGGCTTAAATTTTGTTCGAGCTGCTCCTGGTATAACTTTTATTCTGTTTTTGGTAAATGGATATGCTTCTTCAATGGATTGTTTAGAATAATTAGAAACAGTAATAATATTGGAAGCTTTTTTAAGAAACTTAGGTGTAAAATATTGGTAAAACCATCGTTGCAGCCAAGATATTTCATTGTTACCTTGTTTAAAAGCCAAATCATGTACTACTAATAGTTGAGGTATAGACGTTGTTAAACTACAGAATCCGTAAGGTTGAATCCACAGTGAAGGCTTGTATTTTTTAATTGCAAGTGCAGCGCTAATATTATACCAATATATAAATGCAGGAACATGCCTTGCAGCAGGAGCTACTTGAATAGTTATACTATTTTTGGATAAAATGAATTGTTTTTTGAATGGCCTATCAAAAATAAAAATAAACTGATGTTCTTGGTTAGATTGTACAATTCTGCTAAGTATTTCATTGGCATAATGACCATATCCTTCCAATAAATCATTTTGTAAAAAAATAGCGTTAACCGCAATTACCATAGCTCAAAGGTAATAAGCTGAATAGAATTAATCGTGAATATGAGTAACGCCGCCAGAAACAGTATATTTCATTGCATCTGATGCGCTAACATTTTTGAGTAGCTTCACTTTTTCTTTTGGAACCATATAGGTGATGCCGGAAATAGCATAAGAATGAGGAACATAAACAGTAACATGATCAATTAAGTCGAAATCATTGCTACTTAATTGGGTAATAAAACCAATTCGCCACACATCTGCTGAGTCTACATTTACTAAAACAGGCTTATCAAACTTCTTTTTATTGCCAGCAAAGGCTTCTAAAAAATCTTTAACTGAAGAATAGATGAATTTAATACCGGGGGTTTTTTCTAAAATTGTGTCGAGTAAAGCAACTAAGCGGCCAATAGCAAATAAAGAAGACAACCAACCTACTATTAATACTAACGAAACAACCACTATAAAACCTAAACCAGGTAGTTTAATAAGGTTTCCCTCCAAGTCCTTTTTAATTAAAGACGGAGCTATTGAATGAACAATATTTGGCAAAATATCATCTACAAGGTTGAATAAACTGATAACTACCCAAATGGTTATGCCAATAGGGGCAAGAACAATTAATCCTTGAAGAAAGTATTGAAGTAATCGTCTTAGAAAAGCGCGGAATATCATAAATAAAGCAATTAATGGCTTCTTAAGTATGCAAGATGCAAATATTTCGCCACTCATCCTTGAATTTACTCGTTAACAAAAAAATAATACAAATAAACTAAGGAAACTTTGGTTACATAAATAGTTTCCGTAGTTTTGCGCTCCAATAATAGATTATGGAGCAGAGAATTACAGAAAAAGCCCAGGAGCTCTTTTTCCGATTCGGATTGAAGAATGTTACCATGGATGATATTGCTTCAAAATTAGGAGTGAGTAAAAAAACGATTTATCAGTATTACACAGATAAAGATGCCCTAATTGACGCAGTTGTTCAAAGAGAGATAGACAATGACGTGGTTGAATGTGCTGGGCATAAATTAAAATCAGAAAATGCGGTGCATGAAGTTTTTTTAGCCCTAGATATGATGCAGGAAATGATGAGTACAATGAACCCTGTTATCATTTTTGAAATGCAGAAGTATTATCCAGCTGCATTCAAAAAAATGAATGACCACAAAAATAAGTTCTTGTATAAAGTAATCAGAGAAAATATTGAACTAGGTATAAAAGAAGAATTATATAGAGAAAATATTAATGCAGATATCTTATCGAAATTTAGAATAGAAAGCATTTTTATTGCATTCAACCCAGATTTATTTCCACCTAATAAATACACTTTATTTCAAATTGAAACAGAAATGATGGAACATTTTTTACATGGAATATGCACCACAAAAGGTCAAAAACAAATTACTAAATATAAGAACCAAAGAAAAAATAATAACATATGAGCATAAACTACAAATTAGTCGGATTGCTTGGTATTGTATTCATTGTTACCAATTTACAAGCACAAAAAATAAATAAGCGGTATGATTTTAATGTGTTACAAGCAGTAGAATTTGCAACTAAAAACAATGTGCAAGTTAAGAATGCCTTACTAAATATTAAATCTCAAATTCAAACTAACAGAGAAATTACTGCATCTGCATTTCCTACAATTACTGGAGCAGTAGGAACCCAACACTTTCCTAATGTTGCAATAACTTCGCTACCCAATTTTATATCTCCAGCCACTTATCAGGTATTGATAAATGAAGGAGTAAAAGATGGCAATGGCAACACAATTAAAATGCCAAGTGATTTTGGGTTTATTCAAGCACAATTCGGCACAAAATGGACAGCAAGCGCTGGTGTTTCATTACAACAACTATTATTTGATGGCCAAGTTTTTGTTGGGCTACAAGCTAGAGAAGCGTCAATCAAATTTCAAAAAAGTGCAGCTGAAGTAACCGAGGTTTCAATCAAAGCCAATGTGTACAAAATTTACTACCAATTGGTTGCAAGTAAAACTCAACTAGAAATCTTAGATGCAAATATTACTCGGTTAGAAAAATTAGATTCGGATACAAAAGCATTATACAAAAACGGTTTCGTAGAAAAATTAGACATCGATAAAATAGAAGTTCAACTCAATAATATTAAAACTGAAAAGCAAAAAGCATTGAATACAATTTCAATGGGATATATAGGATTAAAGACACTAATCGGAATGCCTTATACTGATACTTTGGTATTAACAGAAACCTTAGACTATAATAAAATTAATGAAACAATAGCAGTTGATGCGCCATACCAATATCAAGATAGAAAAGATTTTCAATATTTAGGGTTTGCAAAACAGTTGAACGAATACAATGTAAAGCGTTACCAGCTTAGTTATTTACCGACTATTGCTTTAGGAGCTAGTTACAATAAAATTGCACAACGTAGCCAATTTGATTTTTTTAATAAAGGTGATTGGTTTACTTCTTCCAATATTGGTGTTAACATGTCGGTTCCCATTTTTAGTGGTTTTGCAAAAGACGCCAGAGTAAAAAAGGCTAAAATTGACCTTGAGCAAACCAGCAACCAATTAGAAAACTTAAAACTATCTATAGACAATTCAGTTGAACAGGCCAGAATAAAATACAATACTGCAGTTTCTGTTCTAACGTCGCAAAAAAATAATATGAATCTCGCAGAAAGAGTATATGCTCAAACAAAGAAAAAATATGAAATTGGGACAGGCTCAAATACAGAAATAAATGCTGCTGATGCAGATTTAAAAATTGCACAAACTAATTATATCTCCTCACTATATGATGCACTTATTGCAAAAGTAGATTACTTAAATGCAACGGGTAAATTATAAAATCATTTAATTAAAAACCAGAAAAATGCTTACAATAAAAAAAATACTTGTCCTTTCTTCTACTTCACTAATAATAGCTAGTTGTGGTGGAAATAAAGAAAGTGGAAATTCATTAGCAGAAAAAAAAGTAGCTTATGAAAAATTAAAATCCGAACAAGCACTTATTACAGATAAGATGACCGCATTGCAAATCGAGATCAGCAAACTTGATACTACAAATAGTAGTTCAATTAGTGATAAATTAGTTGGCATAACTGCTATTGCTACCCAAACATTTTCGCATTACATTGATCTGCAAGGAAGCATTACTTCCGATAATGTGTCATATGTATCCCCTCGCATGGGTCCAGGACAGGTTAGAGCCGTTTATGTTAAAAAAGGCGACCAAGTTAAGAAAGGTCAGTTATTATTAAAATTAGATGATGCCGTTATGAGACAATCAGTTATTGCATCTCAAAAAAGCTTAGAAACTTTAAAAACGCAATTGAACTTTGCAAAAGACATCTATCAACGACAAGGTAATTTATGGAAAGAAGGCATTGGAACAGAAGTTCAATATATTTCTGCAAAAAATACAGTTCAATCGTTAGAAAAACAATTAACAGCAAGTGAAGAGCAAATTAAAGTAGCGGAAGAACAATTAAGATCTTCAAATATATATGCTGATGTTACAGGCGTAGTAGACGACTTGAATGTAAGGGTTGGAGAAATTTTTGCTGGATTAGCAGGAGTAACTCCACAAATAAAATTAGTGAGCACATCTGCTTTAAAAGTTATTACTCAGGTTCCCGAAAATTATGGTAGTAAAATTAAAGCGGGTTCGAAAGTGATTATTAATTTCCCCGAATCTAATAAAACCATAAGTGGTACTGTTGCAACTACCAGTCGTACCATCAATTCAAATAATAGAAGCTTTGATGCTGAAGTTAAAATTGATTATGATCCTACAATACGGCCTAACCAATTGGCTCAATTAAAGTTTGAAGATTATAAAGCACCAAATGCAATTGCTATATCTGTAAACACTGTTCAAACAGATGAAAAAGGGAAATATGTATACATCGCCAATCAAGAAGGTAGTAAATTAATTGCACGCAAAAAATCAATTGAAGTTGGTGAAGTATATGGTCAATTAATCGAAATAAAATCTGGTCTTAAACAAAACGAGTCATTGATTACTGAGGGCTATCAAAATATATACGATGGCCAAATTCTTAGGGTAATAAAGAAATAAATTTTTAGATAAGAAACTGGTTTCGTTTTTTAAAATAATATTATATGAATTTTATACAAGGGGTAGCAAAAAAATTCAAAGAGTTTAAACCTACAAGTTGGGCAGTTGATAATAAAACAGCAGTGTATATTATTACAATTATTATTTCATTGTATGGTTTAAATAAGTTCAATACATTACCAAGAGAGCAGTTCCCAGATATTGTAGTTCCTACTATATCTATTAGTACTGTATATTTTGGTAACTCACCTAAAGACATTGAAAATCTTGTTACAAGGCCAATTGAAAAACAATTAAAGGCTATCAGTGGTGCTAAAGTAAATAAGATCCAATCTACTTCTCAACAAGATTTTAGTTTAATTGTTATTGAATTTGATACAGACATTAAAACTGAAATTGCCAAGCAAAAAGTTAAGGATGCAGTAGACAAAGCACAAACTGATTTGCCGAATGATTTAACTAGTCAACCCAATGTGCAAGAGTTTGCCTTTAGTGAAATGCCCATTATGTTTGTGAATATCAGTGGCAATTTCGATGGTATTAAATTGAAGCAGTTTGCAGATAAAATGCAAGACCGAATAGAAGTGATGAAGGAAGTTAGTAGAGCAGAAATAGTTGGTGCACCAGAAAGGGAAATTCAGATTAATGTTGATCCTGTAAAAATGGAAGCTGCTAAACTTACATTCCGAGATATAGAAAATGCAGTGAACTATGAAAACCGCGACATTAGTGCCGGCTTAGTAGAAGTTGGTGCAATGAAAAGAAATATTAAAGTTAAAGGCCAGTTTACTGGGGCTTATGATATGCAAAATATCATCATTAAAAATATTTCTGGCTCACCAATTTACCTAAAAGATATTGCTCAATTAATTGATACTATTAAGGAAACAAATAGCTATGCACGTTTAGGTGGACTAAATGTAGTTACCTTAAATATTGTAAAACGTTCGGGCGAAAACTTGATTAATACTGCTGATGGTGTAAAAAAGATTGTTGAAGAAATGCAGTCAAATCAGGAACTGCCAAAAGATTTAAAAGTAGTCATTACGGGCGATCAGAGTAAGCAAACAAAAACTTCATTTAATGAGTTGGTTAATACCATCATTATTGGATTTATTTTAGTGTTACTTATTTTGATGTTTTTCATGGGCGTTACTAATGCTTTTTTTGTTGCATTAAGTGTACCATTATCGGTTTTTGTATCATTTCTTTTCTTACCAGTTGCAGATTACATTGTAGGCTCTAGTGTAACGCTGAATTTTATTGTGCTTTTTGCTTTGCTTTTTGGATTAGGAATTATTGTTGATGATGCCATTGTAGTAATTGAGAATACCCATAGAATATATAATAATGGCAAAGTAAAAATTGCACGATCTGCTAAAGAAGCTGCTGGAGAAGTGTTTATTCCTGTTTTAGCAGGAACAGCTACAACCTTAGCACCATTTTTCCCACTACTATTATGGAAAGGATTGATAGGTAAGTTTATGATTTACTTGCCAACGATGTTGATTTTAACATTAACAGCTTCTTTAATTGTTGCCTTTTTTATTAACCCTGTTTTTGCAGTGAGTTTTATGAAACCAGAAGGCAGAGAATTTGAAGAACCCAAAAATGCAGTATTTAAGAAATGGTGGTTTTGGGCATTCGCTGCATTCGGAATATTATTCAATTTAGCAGGTTGGCATGGATTTGGAAATTTATTAATTTTTGTAGATCTACTAATTATTCTAGAGCGTTATGTACTGCGTTATATTATTCACTATTTCCAAGAAAAGGCATTGCCTAATTTTATGAATAGGTATGAAACATTGCTTCGTTGGATATTACAAGGCACAAGGCCCGGTTGGTTAATGGTAGGTTTGTTTTTGTTATTCCCTATTTCGCTTTTCTTACTGGTTTTGAGAAATAATCCGAAACCATTTTTCCCTAGTGGCGATCCAAAATTTGTTTATGTTTATTTGAAAATGCCAATTGGTACAAAGGCTTCAAAAACAGATTCTGTAGTAAGGGTATTAGAAAATAGGGTTTATAAAATATTAGGGGATAATAAACCTGAAGCTCCCGGAAGCATCGTTGAAAGCGTTATCTCCAATGTTGCAGTGAGTGCCAACAATCCTAGAGACAATAACCGAAGTTCTCAGTCTAATCTTGGAAGAATACAAATATCATTTGTGGAGTTTGAAAAAAGGCATGGTAAGAGTAGTGCTCCTTATCTTACAGCAATTCGAAAAGAAATGAATGGTATTCCAGGTGCTTCAATTGAAGTTGGCCAGGAAGATGCAGGCCCCCCAACTGATCCTCCTGTAAATATTGAAATTACTGGTGATAATTTTGAGTCAATTTCAAAAGTTGCTTATGATTTACAAAATCACTTAGATACAAATCGTATTGATGGTGTTCAGAATTTAGTAATGGATATAGATTTAAATAATCCTGAAATATCCATCATTATTGATCGTGAAAGAGCATTAGCAGAAGGAGTAAGTACCGCTCAAATTGGTATGGAACTTAGAACTGCAGTTTTTGGTAAAGAAGTTAGCAAATTAAAGGATGGTGAAGACGATTATAAAATTCAATTAAGGTACCAAGATTTAAAAAGAAACAATATTGGTGATTTAATGAATATGCGAATTGTTTTTAGGGATTTTGTTTCTGGAGCTGTTAAGCAAATACCTTTAAATAGTGTTGCAAAGGTCGACTATACTAATACAACAGGTGGCGTAAAAAGAAAAAATTTAAAACGAACCATCCAAATTCAGTCGAACGTTACAGATCCTTCTTTAACACCTGTAATTAATGCTTCATTAAAGAAAATAATTGATGACTTCAAAGCAAAAACACCAGTACCTGCAGATGTACTAATTAAACAAACTGGGGAAAGTGAACAACAAGCCGAAACTTTATCATTCTTAGGAATGTCGATGGTTTCTGCATTACTTATTATCTTTTTGATACTTGTATTACAGTTCAATAGTTTAAGTAAGCCATTCATTGTTTTAACTGAAATATTTTTCTCAATTATTGGTGTATTTATGGGCTATGCAATAACAGGTATGAGTATGGCAACTATTATGGTAGGTGTTGGTATTGTTGGATTAGCTGGTATTGTAATTAAGAATGGCATTTTATTAATTGAATTTACCGATGAGTTAAGAGGAAGGGGATTTAAAACCAGAGAAGCAGCAATCCAAGCAGGTAAAATTAGAATCATTCCTGTATTATTAACTGCTTTAGCTACTATACTCGGGTTATTGCCACTTGCAATAGGTTTTAATATCGACTTTGTATCTTTCTTCCAACATTTGAATCCTAAAATTTTCTTGGGTGGAGATAGTGTTGTGTTTTGGGGTCCGTTGAGTTGGACCATCATTTTCGGTTTAATATTTTCTTTTTTCCTTACACTAATCATGGTACCTAGTATGTATATTATTTCGGAGCGTTTAAGAAGACCAGTTGAACGTTTTTATGGTACAAAATATGTAGCATTATTTGGATTCTTAGGGCCTTTCTTCTTTATTTTTGTAGGTATAATGTATATTGGAAAAGCAATTCAAGGAAAAAAAGTTTGGTTAGGACAATTAAAAAAATAAGCAATGCAAAATCACGAAATAGATTTCAACATTTTTGGAGAAGAAATGCAATATGTAGAAGTTGAATTAGATTACAACGAAACGGCTATTGCAGAACCTGGTGCTTTTATGATGATGGAAGATGGCATAACCATGCAAACAATTTTTGGTGATGGAAGTCAACAACAAAATAATAGTTTGATAGGCAAATTATTTAATGCTGGTAAAAGAGTATTGGTAGGTGAGAATTTATTTATGACTGCATTTACCAATATCAATAATGGCAAACGTAGAGTTAGTTTCGCTTCTCCCTATCCTGGAAAAATTATTCCTTTAGACCTATCTCAATTTAACAATAATATTATCTGCCAAAAAGATGCATTTTTATGTGCTGCTAAGGGAGTTAATATTGGAATTGAGTTTCAAAGAAAATTAGGCACTGGCTTATTTGGTGGAGAAGGATTTATCATGGAACGCATACAAGGAGATGGTATGGCGTTTCTGCATGCATGTGGTCATGTTGTAAAAAAAGATTTATCACCTGGCGAATTATTAAAAGTTGATACAGGATGTATTGTAGGATTTACTGCCTCAGTTAATTATGATATTCAGTTTGTTGGTGGAATTAAGAACAGCATTTTTGGAGGGGAAGGATTATTTTTTGCAACATTAACGGGTCCAGGTACAGTATGGATTCAAACACTTCCTATTAGCAGATTAGCAGGTAGGATTTTACAATATGGTACAACATCTCGTAGAGAAGAAGGAAGTATTCTTGGTGGAATAGGCAATCTACTCGATGGCGATGGCAAATGGTAAATGGTAAAAATGAGCAGTAGCGAAATTTATAAATATTGAAGCTTCGCTACTGCTTTTTCTAATGTTGCTTCTTTCTTAGCAAAACAAAAGCGAAGTACTTTATTGTCTTCACCATTTTTATAAAATGCTGAAACTGGAATAGTAGCAATTCCAAATTCTTTTGTTAATCTAACTGCTAGTTCTTTATCACTTTCTTCGCTATAGCCATCATAACTAAAACACTCAAAATAGCTGCCGTGTGAAGGAATGCATTTAAAAGGAGTTGATTTCATCAACTCTCTAAAAAAATCCCTTTTTTGTTGGATAAATATTCCTAATTCTAAATAGGCCGACTCGTTTTTAATATATTCAGCTAGTGCAAATTGCTTTGGTGCATCACAAGTAAAGCAATTGAATTGATGCACTTTTCTGAATTCGTTCATTAACTTTTCTGGAGCAATGCAATAACCCAGCTTCCATCCTGTGCAATGGTAGGTTTTACCAAAAGAGAAACAAACAAAACTTCTTGAAAATAGTGCTGGATAATTTAAAATACTTTGATGTTTAATTCCATCAAAAATTAAATGTTCATATACTTCATCACTTAATATAATAATTTGAGTTCCTTCAACAATGGCTGTCAATTCTTGCATATCCTTTTCACTCAACACTGCACCAGTAGGGTTATGTGGCGAGTTAATCATGATCATTCTTGTTTTATCATTGATTGCCGATTTAACTTTATCCCATGGAATAGAATAGTCAGGAAATTGCAATGAAATGGTTACGGCTTTTGCTCCATTGATTTCAATATTAGGTATATAACTATCATAGGCTGGTTCAAAAACAATTACTTCATCATTAGGTTGTAATACAGTTGTGAGTGCTGTATATATTGCATAAGTTCCACCAGGCGTTATTGTAATCTCAGTATTTGGATTGATTGATGCATTATATAATTTTGCAACTTTAGTTGCGAGGGCTTCTCTTAATATTGGTAAGCCCGCCATATGTACATATTGATTATTACCATCTTGCATGGCTTTGTTTACCAAATCAGTTAATACATTACTCAATGGAAAATCTGGAAATCCTTGTCCAAGATTTACTGCGCCATGTTCCACTGCAAGTTGACTCATTACTGTGAAAATAGTAGTGCCAACATTGGGTAGTTTTGATTGAATAGAATACTCCACTATTAAAAAATATTTACAGAATGGTTAATTAATTTTTTTAGGGCTTCAATTGATTTGCCAGCCTTTTCAACTCAATCTCTGCAACTTTTGCAGTATAAGCCAAATTCGCAAGTTTGAACGACTCAACTTCAAAACTATTTTGAGCAACACGTACATCAATAATTGTACCTTGACCTAACTGAAATTTTTGCATTACTAAATCCAATAATTTAACAGAGAGGTCATAATTTTCTTTAGATGTTTTTAACTGTTCTAGAGTACTTGTATAAGATTGATACGTTTTAACAACACCTGTTTCAATGCCCAAAATTAAATTATCTCTATTAGTTTTGGCAATTTTTGTGTTTACTTCGGCAACTTTTGCTTGTCGTTTATTAATTGTTCCATTATAAATGGGCATAGATAAATTTAATCCAACTTGTGGCCCATAACTTTGATTCAATAAAATAAAACCAGCAGCACTACTTGTACTATTTAAGTTATAACCAGCTGTAGCTCTTAATGTAGGAGATCTTAGTGCAGCAACTTCTCTCTCTAATAACTCGTTTATTTTAATTTGATGTTCCGCAACTATTATTTGTGGATTTTTGAGTGATAGGTTTTTTATTTCATTGATATTAATAGCGCGATCAATGATGATCGTATCATTGATGGAAATAGTTGAATCAGGATTTACAAAAATTAAATTAAGCAAATCTGTTTTACTTTGACTGATTACTAATTTTTGCGATTCTGCCAATTGAAACAAAGTATTTAAATCTAATTGTGCTTGAAAAATATCAGCGTTATTAGCTAAGCCAACTTCTTTTCTATTATTCAGAATATCCAATCTTTGTTTTGAAACATCAATCGACTGTTTGATACTCTTTAAAAAATATTGATTCCGAACAACATTAAAATAACTCGTATTTACAGCAGCTATAGTGTTTTGGATTTGCGCATTTAAAACACCTTGGTTTTGCCTTTCTAATTCTTCTAATCTATTTTTGGTAGCCTTAACTCTATAGCCGTTATACAATAATATATTTCCAGTAATAGCACCTGTTAATATATTGGAACTTACACCATCTCTCTTTACATCTCTTGCTGGATCAGGGAACTTTTGACTAATGCTGGTTACTTGTTCGTTATCAGAAATTTGAGCGTTAACAACTGGCAAACCTCCAGCAACTCCTATGTAATTATTAATATTAGCAATTTCGAGATTGTCTTTAGCTAATTGAATATTGTAACTATTCTTTAGAGCAATTGATACTGCATCAGGTAAAGTTAAATTACCCTGAGATAAAGCAGATTTAATAATTGGGAGCGTAAATAATAAAATTACAAAAAACTTTCTCATGCTGTTTAAAATTACACAAGGATTAATAATCAGCTAAATTAATTACATGAATGGGTAACTAGCTTACCAAAGTTCCTACATTGGCTCCTTGAACTACTTGTAATAAATTGCCAGGCAAATTCATGTCAAAAACAATGATAGGGAGTTTGTTTTCCATGCAAAGTGTAAAAGCAGTCATATCCATTACTTTCAAATTCTTGCTAATGCAATCTTGAAATGATATTTTATCGAATTTTGTGGCTGTAGGATCTTTTTCGGGATCTGCACTATACACACCATCAACCCTTGTTCCTTTTAATATTACATCTGCCTTCATTTCAATGGCTCTTAAAGAACCTGCAGTATCTGTAGTAAAGTATGGGTTGCCTGTGCCTGCTCCAAAAATAACCACTCGCCCTTTTTCGAGGTGGCGTAAGGCTTTTCTTCTGATATATGGTTCTGCTACCTGCTCCATATTAATAGCACTCTGCAAACGAGTATAAACGCCAATTTTCTCTAACATTGCTTGCATAGCCATTGCATTAATCACTGTAGCTAGCATTCCCATATAATCTCCATGTGCCCTTTCTATTCCACTATCAGCCTCATTCATTCCTCTATAGATATTACCACCACCTATTACAATGGCCACTTGAACGCCTAAATCTGTTACCAGCTTTATATCCTGAGCATATTGCTCAATAATTTTGGGATTAAAAGGATCACCATTGCGTTGATCTCCTAATAAGGCTTCTCCGGATAGTTTAAGAAGGATACGTTTGAATTTAGGGAGCATTTTATTAATTTATAGTAATAAGTTCCGCAAATATATTGATTCAACAAAATCAATCCGAAGTATTATTTAAAAGAGTTTAGCAATTCCCTTTAAAAATAGCTACTATTTTATTCCTTTAAAGCTTCTAAGTTAATCTCATTGTTTTTAATTTCTAGCCCCTTTAGCCAATTTCCTTCATTTTCCCTGTTTACTATAACTGGCATTCTTTTTTTTGAGTTGTGAATTTTTGCCATTAATTCGTTGGCCTCTGTTGTAAGTATGGTGTATGTACCAATAATTTCTCCTGTAGATTTATCTACCCAAATATTCCAAATTCCTGCCAAGCAAAATAATTCACTGTTAGGTAATGCTAGTAAATATTTTTGTTTTTTCTTTCCCTTATCATCAAGCCATTGCCATTCATAAAACCCATCTACCGGTATTAAACATCTATTATTAACCGATTGCCTAAACGATGGTTTTTCTTTGATGGTTTCTATTTTTGCATTGAGTGTGTTTTTTCTAAAAGTCATATCAGTTGTCCAATTTGGTAATAGTCCCCAACTAAATAATTGAATTTTATTTGGTTCGGCATTAGTTATTATTGGTGTTGCCGGAAATGTAAATCCATTTACTTCTTCGGTTGGCATAAAATAATCTTCCTTTTCAAATGTTGCATTGAATCGGTTTTTTAACTCTTGCGCAGATTTAGATTGTTTACTATGAAAACACATTACACATTTACGGTTATAATATCCGACAATTTGGTTGTATAGTTGGGTGATAGTTTTTCTTGTTTCATTTTCCAAACTTTTCGCAAATCTTGTGAAGCCAATTTAATTTTCTGCATCCCATACATAGTATTGAGTTTATCCATTGTACTCATCACTATTTTATGGCGCTCATTGCTGTTTTCAAATAGGTTTATTTGTGTAATTGTTTCTGGTGTAAAGTGCTGTATAATTACACCAGCTTTTTTATAGGTATAACCAGTTTTAAAAATTCTTCGCAACGCTTGCACTGCAAACTTCGCCAGCTCAATACTGGAATTGGTTGGATAAGGCAATTGTATAATAATATTTCTGCTGTATTGCGGCAAATCTTTTCTATGCCTATTAGTGTGTATAAAAACCATTAACGAATTACAACAAGATTGTTGTTTTCTTAGTTTTTCGGCACAGCTAACAGCAAAGGTTGTTACGCGTTCTTCTACCTGTTTTATTTCTGTATAATCTTTATCAAAAGAACGTGTAGTTGCAATTGTTTTTTTTGCTTCACGCTCTTCTAAATCCAATGTAGGAATACCTTGTAAATCTTGTTGCAGTCTTAAGCCAACTATAGCAAATTGCTTTCTTACAAAATCTTTATCGAGCTGTGTAAAGTCGTACGCTGTTTTTACACCAAGGGCATGTAACCTTTTACTATGTTGCCTTCCAATGCCCCAAATGTCTTCAACCTTTACCCACTTTAATGCTTTAATTCTTTTTTCTTCACTGTCAATTATATAAACGCTTTTTGTTTTTTGAGGAAATTTTTTAGCAATCCGATTAGCAACTTTGGCTAGCGCTTTGGTGGGTGCAATACCTACGCTTATAGGAATACCTGTGCCCTTAGTAACTCTTCGTTGCATTTCTTCACCCATGGTTTGCAGGTTAAAATTTTTGAACCCATCGAATTTTAAAAAGGCTTCATCGATGCTGTAAATTTCCATGTCGGGACTATACTCACTTAATATATTCATTACTCGCTGACTCATATCGCCATACAAAGCAAAGTTGGCAGAAAAAACGTTGATGTTATTTTGAATAAATAATTTTTCGTATTGATAAGCTACTGCGCCCATTGGAATACCCAATTCTTTTGCTTCGTTACTGCGTGCAATTACACAACCATCATTATTAGAAAGAACAACAATGGGCTTACCAATTAAGTCGGGGCGAAACACTCTTTGGCAAGAGGCATAAAAATTATTACAGTCAACAAGCCCAAACATTTTTAAAAAGATTTAATCACGTAAGTTACAATTCCCCAAATTAAAAAATCATTTTCTTCGGTAACTTTTATCGGCTTATAATTTTCATTTTCTGGAATAAGCCAACATTGATTTTTTTCTAATTTAATTCGCTTCAAGGTAAACTCTCCATCAATATAACAAACAGCAATTTTATTGTCGATAGGCTCAATACTTTTATCGATCACTAAAAGGTCGCCATCATTAATGCCAATATTTTTCATTGAATGGCCTTTTACAAGGCCGTAAAAAGTAGAGGATGGATGTTTAATTAAATGCAGATTTAAATCGATAGATAAGTCAACAAAATCAAGTGCAGGAGAAGGAAAGCCTGCGCTTATTCCATTATTAACCAATGGAAGTTTCAACTCTGTTTCTGTTAATGCGGAGTAGATGTCTAAATTATTGCTTGTATGTAGTTGAAGTGTTGGCATTTGTTATGTGAAATTAAGCAATAAAAAAGCCCCGATGATGATCGAGGCTATGAAAATTATTTAATAGAAATTTATCCTAATGCAACTCTTTTAAACTCAGTAACAGTTACATTACCAGCAGCCTTTAAATAAGCTTCAACAGTAATAGCACCATCTTTTACAAAAGCTTGAGCCAATAAAGTATTCTCTTTAAAGAATGCATTTAATTTACCTTCAGCAATTTTACCAATCATTTCATCTGGTTTTCCTGCCATTTTCGGATCTTCTTTCATTGTATCGATAATGATTGCTCTTTCTCTTTCAATAGTTGCAGCTGGAATACTCGCAGCGTCTACAGCTAGAGGATTCATCGCAGCAATTTGCATAGCAACATCTTTACCCGCTTCCGCAGCATCAGTAGTTAATCCTACTAATACACCCATACGGTTAGCGCCATGAATATAAGAAGCTACATAAGGAGCTTCAATTCTTTCGAATTTAGCAACACCTATTTTTTCTCCGATTGATGATAATTTATCGTTGATTAAATCAGCAACTTTAGCTCCGCCGATTACAACTTCATTTAATTCTTCTGCACTTTTAATGTTGTTAGCTACTGCTGCATCTGCAATTGAAGTTGCGAAAGCAACAAAATCTGCATTCTTAGAAACGAAATCTGTTTCACAGCTAATACAAACAATAAAACCTACTTTATTATCAACCGAAGTTTTTGCAAGAATTACTCCTTCTTTTGCTTCCCTATCGCTGCGTTTGGCGGCAACTTTCTGACCTTGTTTACGTAACCAATCAATTGCTGCTTCAAAGTCGCCATTGGCTTCAGTTAAAGCTTTTCTGCAATCCATCATTCCTGCTCCGGTTGCCTGGCGCAATTTATTAATATCTGCTGCTGTTATAGTTGCTGTAGTTGACATAAAAAAAATTAAGAATTATGAATTATCTACTTCCGCCGCCGCCGCCCGCTGGACGACGATTTCCTGGAACTCTGCGTTTTGGAGGTCCGCCTGCTGGAGCACCTGTTGGAGCACCTGCACTGCCACCTCTTCTACCACCTCTACCAGCTTCAGACTGAGCTTCGGCTTCTAGACGTTTAGCTTTTGCTTCGTTTTCATTTCCACTTTCATCAGATTCTTCTTCATCTTTAGAAGCTTGGCGTTCAGTTAATCCTTCAGCAATTGCAGCAATGATATAGTTGGTGATGATTGCTATTGATTTTGTTGCATCGTCATTTGCAGGAATAGCAAAGTCAACTTTATTAGGATCACAATTGGTATCTACCATACCAAAAGTAGTGATGCCTAAACGTTTGGCTTCTGCTAAAGCAATATGTTCGTGACCAATATCAACTAAAAATAAAGCAGCCGGTAAACGACCTAGTTGAGCAATACCGCCCAATACTTTTTCCATTTTATCTTTATCACGAGTCAAAGTTAAACGCTCTTTTTTAGTAAGGCTTTCTGCACTACCGTCGTTCAACATTTTCTCAATGCTTTGCATTTTCTTTACACTCTTACGAACTGTGTTGAAGTTGGTTAACATACCGCCTAACCAACGCTCAGTTGCATAAGGCATATTTACGCGCTTAGCACATTCTGTTACTATTTCTTTTGCTTGCTTTTTTGTAGCAACAAACATAATTTTCTTACCGCTTTTAGCAATTTGTTTAATTGCAGCTGCAGACTCTTGTAAGTAGTCTACTGTTTTGTTTAAGTCGATAATATGAATACCTTTTTTCTCAGCAAAGATGTAAGGCAACATCTTAGGATTCCACTTCTTTTTAAGGTGACCAAAGTGAACGCCGGCCTCCAGTAATTGCTGTTGTAGTGAAGTGTTGTTTTCCATTTTTTGTATTTGTATAAAGTTTTAAATAATGTTCGTGGTTCTTTATTAAGAACTATTATCCATGAATAATAAGTGGTATTAACGCTTACTGAACTGGAAGCTCTTACGTGCTTTTTTATGACCGAATTTCTTACGCTCAACACTACGTGGATCACGTTTTAGTTGACCAGCAACTTTAAGTGCAGGACGGAATTCAGGATTCACTTCTAACAAAGCGCGGGCAATACCCAACTTTGCTGCTTCAGCTTGTCCTTTTAATCCACCACCTTGTGCATTGATAACGATATCAAATTTGCCAATTACATCGGCAGTTTTTAAAGGAGCTTCAACTTGGTTTTGTAAGTAAACCAATGGGAAGTATGCTTTATAATCTTTGTCGTTTACAGTGATCTTTCCTTCGCCCTTGCTGATGAAAACACGGGTAACGGCTTCTTTACGGCGACCAACTGCATTTTTTTGTTTTTCCATTTGTATGTATGCTTAATGCTTAAAGCTTAATGCTTATAGCAATGGTTTAGAATTTAAGTTCTTTCGGTTGTTGAGCACTATGTGTGTGGTTTGAACCAACGTACACAAATAATTTTTTAATCATTTTACGTCCCAAACGATTTTTAGGTAACATACCTTTTATCGCTCTTTCCATAATTACTTCTGGGCGACGTCTGATTAAATCAACCGCAGCTTCTTCTTTTTTTCCACCTGGGTAACCAGAATAGTTTAAGTAGATTTTATCTTCTAGTTTATTTCCAGTAAACACAACTTTTTCTGCATTGATTAGGATTATATAATCTCCACAATCAACGTGAGGTGTATAATAAGCTTTGTTTTTTCCGCGAAGTACAGCGGCAATTTTAGATGCAATACGTCCGACGGTTTGATTAGCACCATCAACAACATACCAGTTGTGTTGAACGGTAGCCTCGTTAGCATGCTTGGTGGTGAAATGAAGTTTACTCATAATGTGCTGTTTTAATGAAACCGGCGCTATCCCACCGGTAAGAATGTCCCCATTTTTTGGGATGGCGAAGGTGCGATCATGCAATGGATTTTCCAAAAATATTGACAACTATTTTTAGGGCACCATTCATAACTGATTGATTTTCAATAATAATTTTGATCTTTTTTATTTTGAGCCTTGTTTATAGGGCTGTTAATTTCGATAAAAAATCAATAAACTCATAAAAGTTGGTAAATTACCAACCGTTTTTTACCTTTGAAAATCAATTAGTTGCCATGTTTCTTGGATTTATTGGAACTCACTCAAAATATGATAAAATAGATGCATCTAGCACTTAAAAATATAAATATGAAAACTTGGTATTTGATAGAAACAGAATCTGAATACAACGAAGCAATAAAACGTTATGAAGAAATTAGGTATGCAAGAAAGGGTGACGAAAATTATAGAGAGTTGATGTTATTGGTAAAAATAATTTGTGACTTTGAAGAAAAGACTTCGACTCTACCCGAACTCGACCCTATCAAATTTATTAAAATAAGGATGGAAGATTTTGGATTTAAAGCTGCAGACTTAGCAAGAGAATACGGAGATAAAGCCACCGTTAGTAAAGTGCTAAATTATAAGCAAGCCTTATCTTTAACCATGATAAGAAAGTTTAGTAAGTTGCTTCAAATTCCAACCGAAGCCCTAATAAAAGAATACGAACTACAATAATTTGAGCTATTTAAAATTTTCTGCCGACCAAATTTTTACTGGGACTGCATTGCTTTCCGATCAGTCTGTTTTAATAACAGACAATAAAGGTGTAGTTCTTGATATAGTTTCTATAGAAAATGCAGGGGATGATATTCAACATTATCAGGGCATCATTTCTCCTGGTTTTGTAAATGCGCACTGTCATTTAGAGTTGAGCCACATGAAAGGATTAATTCCTGAACATACTGGCTTGCCCAATTTTATTTTAAAAATTGTAAATGAGCGACATTTTCCAGAAGTTGAAATAATAGCAGCTATTGCAAATGCAGAAAATGAAATGATTGCCAATGGAATTGTTGCTGTTGGCGATATCTGTAACAATACACTAACCATTGAGCAAAAGAAATTAAATAGATTGGCCTATTATAACTTTATAGAAGTAAGTGGCTGGAAACCTGAAATTGCTTTACCAAGATATCAACGATCGATCGATAATTTGCAAGAATACAAGTCGCAAATTCCAAACTCAAACTCTTCCATTTCTCCTCACGCTCCTTATTCTGTTTCTAATGAATTATGGAATATGATAATGCCGTATTTTGATGGCAACACAGTAACCATTCATAATCAAGAAACAAAAGCTGAAGACGAATTATTTAAAACAGGTACTGGTGATTTTATTGGGATGTATGAAGTAATGAATATTAATCAAACTCATTTTACTCCTACTTGCAAAAGCAGTTTGCAATCGTATTTCGAAAAATTGAGTAGTGCAAAAAATAAGCTATTGGTTCATAACACCAATACAACGGAAAACGATATTTCATTAGCAAAATCAAGCGGAAACGAAGTGTTTTTTTGTTTATGCCCGAATGCCAATTTGTATATAGAAAATAGTTTGCCACCAATTGATTTATTGAAAAAACATCAATGCAATATTATTATTGGAACCGATAGTTTAGCAAGCAATCATTCATTAAGCATACTAGATGAATTAAAAACCATTGCCAAATATTTTCCTTCAATTCCATTAGAAGAATTGCTTCAATGGTCCACACTTAATGGTGCCAAGGCATTACAAATGGACCATACAATTGGCAGTTTTGAAAAAGGAAAAAAACCTGGAGTAAATTTGTTGCAAGGAAGTTCATCTAATAGAATTTCTGATGATACTATTGTAAGTAGATTGATTTAATACTTCGCTCGTTGGTCAGGCGACCAACGAAGGCGTCAGGCGACTAACGAAAGTGTCAAATGATGAATTCAAAATACTCGTTGGTTTCAAAATACTCGTTGGTTTCAAAATACTCGTTGGTCAGGCGACCAACGAAGGCGTCAAATGTTGGTCGCCTGACCAACATTGTATGCCATCAAAATTATAAAATCATGCCAACACTTCCTGCAAAATTGCATAACTCTTCATAATGCCGAAACCACTAATATGTAGCGATAAATACAATTGATAAGATTCTATTAATTGCCTACGTGTTTGCTGATTTAATTGAATATTTTCTAGTTCACTATAAAAAGGAAGATTAGAAATTTCTGCAGTTATTTTCGCTAGATTTCCCTCTAAATAATAAGGATGATTTGGTTTAGATTCTACAAAAATCCCCTCTTGTAAATCAACAAATGGAGTAGCATTTGAAAATTCTCCTTGCAATTGAAAACCCAATTCACTTGCCAAGTGCATTGTAAAATACAAAGGCAGATTTCCAGTTAATGTTGCATTTCCTTTATCTAGTTGCTTCAAGGTATCTTCTATCAAATAAAATAATTCCGGATTGGCTTCTGGTTGTTTTAAACTATGTTGTAATAATTCAATAATATAAGTTGCTACTGTATTTTTCACTACATCGAATAGTACCTGTTCATATAAATAAGCCCATCTAAATTCTTTAATAAAATTTAACTGCTTCAATTCATTATGATGTACTTCTAATTCTAAAATAGCAGATGGCTGAAAATAACTTGCCTTACCAGCAGAAGTCTTAGTGCTTTGGCGTACTCCTTTTACGATATATTGCTGTATACCAAATAGTTCAGTGTAGATGCTAGTTATAATGCTAGTATCACCATACTTTACAGTACGTAAAACAACTCCTTTTGTGGTATGCACCATCAGTTATATATTAACTGATTAAAAGTACGTGGTTTCTTAATGGGAATGTTCTTTATGAATTGCAGAAGGAATTAATCGAATAATTCGCAAACGATTCATACCCCTCATTACAAAAAAAGTAAGATCAAACTCAAACCATTTTTTAGCAAAATTGGCATCATCTTTTGCATAATGATGATTGTTTTGAAACAACTCTCCCATTAATAATATTCCCCAAGGTGAAGAATTTTTAGAATGATCACCATTATTAAAATTACTGTAGCCATATTTATGTCCACACCAATTTACTACAGCTCCTTGTATTGGTCCCATCAAATAATGAATGGGTAACAATAAAAACCACCAAGCATTGGGAGCAAAATAAACATAAAAAGCTGTATATCCAACTATAAAAATTAAACGAGTAAACCAATGATGTCCAAACTTATCGAGCCTATCCCATATAGGCAAATAGTCTTTGGTAAATTGTTCTTCAGGTAAATTTTTACCAGTTACATATCCTCTGAAAATCAATACAGTGCTGCGCATCATTTGATAAACATCTGTAAAAAAATGAGGGGAATGTGGATCTTTTTCTGTATCACTATATACGTGATGCATACGATGCATTACACCGTAAGCTCTTGGAATTAAATACGAAGATCCTTGCACAAACCATGTGGTTAAATAAAAAAATCTTTCCCAATTTTTGGTGATAGTATACATTTTATGTGAAGCATATCTATGCAAGAAAAACGAATGGAAAAATAATGAAAGAAACCAATGGGCACTAAAAAACAGCAATATTGCAAGCATCATTTAATAATTAGAGTTTGCAATATAATTGATTAACACTAAACCCTTTAAATTGTGAATGATTATTAACTTATGACGTTTTATTGTTAAACAACTCCAGTAAATTGTTTTAAGAATCTCACATCATTTTGAGAATACAAACGCAAATCATTTACTTGATATTTCAACTGCGTAATTCTTTCTACACCCATGCCAAATGCAAAGCCAGTATACTTATTAGCGTCTATACCAAAATTTTCTAACACTTTTGGATGCACCATACCACTTCCTAAGATTTCCACCCATCCTGTATGTTTACAAATATTGCACCCTTTTCCTTCGCAGATTAAACAGCTAATATCCATTTCGGCACTTGGTTCTGTAAACGGAAAATAACTAGGCCTAAACCTCACTTTCACATCTTTTCCAAACATTTCTTGTACAAAGAAATACAAAGTTTGTTTGAGGTCAGCAAAACTTACATTTTCATCTATATACAATCCTTCTACCTGATGAAAAAAGCAATGTGCTCTTGCACTAATGGTTTCATTTCTATAAACTCTACCCGGACAAATTACTCTTATAGGAGGCTTTTGATGTTCCATTACCCTTGCTTGCACACTACTAGTATGTGTTCTTAACAACCAAGTTGGGCCATTGCCATCTTCTGGTTTATTAATATAAAAAGTATCCTGCATATCACGTGCAGGATGGTCTTCCGGCAAATTCATTGCGCCGAAATTATGCCAGTCGTCTTCTATTTCAGGTCCTTCTGCAACTGCAAATCCCAATCTTTTAAAAATTGCCACCATTTCATTCTTCACCAACGTAAGCGGATGCCTGCTACCAACAGAAATAGGATCTCCAGGAAGAGAAAAATCAATTGTAGAATTAGCATCCTTTAACCTAGTATTTGAACCCCCATTTGATTCTTGCAATGCAACTAGCTTGCTTTCAGCAATAGTTTTGAATTCATTGAGTACTTGTCCGAACTCCTTTTTTTGGTCGATTGGAACATTTTTCATTTCCCCCATTATTGCTTTCACCAAACCTTTGGTACCAAGCCACTTAATACGAAATTGCTCTACTTCCTCTGCATCTGAAGCTGCAAAAGCCCCAATTTCTTCCTTGTATTGTTCAATTTGTTTCAACAACTGTTCCATCCTGCGAAGATAAAAACTAGATTCCGTAGGATGAAAAATGATTTGAAGCACCCTACAATGCTTATATTTGTTGTTGCATAAGCAATTTTACATGGATTATAATACTAGCAGGAACTACTTAGGAATGAAGGAATATGGCCGCCACGTCCAAAAAATGGTGGAATATGTACTTACAATTGAGGACAAAGATAAACGCCAACAACAAGCACAAGCAGTTATTGAATTGATGGGATTTTTAAACCCACATTTAAAAAACGTTGAAGATTTTAGGCATAAATTATGGGATCATCTTTTTTTCATCAGCAATTTCAAGCTAGATGTAGATAGTCCTTATCCAATACCTACCAAAGAAACCTACAAACTAAAACCAGATCCACTTCCTTACCCTAAACGTCATCCTAAGTACGCACACTTGGGCAAAAATTTAGAAGTGGTAATCGATAAAGCATTGAAGGAAGAAGATCCTGAGAAAAAAGTAGGCTTTGCCAATGCAATTGCTTACTACATGAAATTATCTTATAGCACATGGCATAAAGAATTGGTTCATGATGATGCTATTAGATCTGAGTTAAATAGTATTACTGGAGGACAATTAGAATTTAGCAACACACCATATATTAAACATCGCAACCAGAATTTTGTGAGTGATGATTATCCACCAGCACGCAGTGGTGGTAGATGGCAGCAAAATTTTGGCCCAAGAAATAATCGTCCAAATAACGGACCTCGCAATAACGATCAAAGAAATAGCGGCCCGAGAAATAATAATAATAGAAACGGAAATGTTCCAGGTGGACCGAGAAATAATGATCCTAGAAGCAGTGGTCCGGGAAACAGAAATAGCGGAAGCGGATTTAAAAAAAGGTATTAATATTTTTGATATGACAATATTGAAGAGCATCAGTTTTACTGGTGCTTTTTTATTTAACTTAGAATCGTAATAACGCCCTTCGACCCTTCGACAGGCTCAGGGTGACAGGCTCAGGAGTGACAGAAGTAAAAATGACCAATGCCTTAATAACGTAATGACGAAAATATATGAGTAGTTTCGAAGTAATTGGAGGAAAAAAATTAAGTGGTAGTATTACTCCACAAGGTGCAAAAAATGAAGCGTTGCAAATATTATCGGCAGTTGTATTAACCGATCAGCTAGTTACCATCTCCAATATTCCAGATATACTAGATGTAAATTTATTGATTGAATTACTCCATGAAATGGGTGTTAAGGTTACTCGCATTAATAGCGATACCTATAGTTTTAAAGCAGATGAAATTGATATTAATAATTTAGCGTCTACTGAATTTAGAAATAAAAGTGGCCGATTAAGAGGAAGTGTAATGCTGGCTGGACCAATGTTAGCAAGATTTAAAAAAGCATTTATTCCTAAACCAGGTGGCGATAAAATTGGAAGAAGAAGATTAGATACACATATTATAGGTTTTGAAAAACTAGGTGCTATTTATGCTTATGATGATACATTGGGATGCTTTACATTACAATCGGAACAACTGAAAGGCGCTTATATGTTGTTGGATGAACCATCGGTAACAGGCACCGCAAACATAGTGATGGCGGCTGTTTTAGCAGAAGGAGTAACCACCATTTACAATGCGGCATGCGAGCCATATTTACAACAACTTTGTAATATGCTCAACAGAATGGGCGCAAAAATTACGGGTATTGGAAGTAATTTATTAACGATTGAAGGTGTTAATTCTTTAATTGGTACAGAACATAGTTTGCTACCAGATATGATTGAGATTGGTAGCTTTATTGGTTTGGCTGCAATGACTCAAAGTGAAATCACTATTAAAAATGCAGGCGTTGAAGACTTAGGAATTATTAATAGTGATTTCACTTTGAGTCATTGCAGCCAAACCAATAAAGCTACCAATCTCAATCATATCT